>JAYYJN010000197.1:0-17841 GCA_036146215.1 Planctomycetota bacterium | reverse complement strand
CGTGCCATCGCATTTTGGAACGTCCCTGTTTAAGGGGGTTATCCCCAACGTCACCCGATTAAAAAATGAACGAAATACCTGACTTATCAAAGGCTCGGGAAGATTTTGTCGCGCAGCGATGGGACCAGGCGGAGTCGATTTGTCGTCGGGTTTTATCGCAGGATCACGATCACCTTCCAGCGCTGGAACTTTTGGCGAGAATTCAATCTGCCCGCGGTGAGTTTTCCGACGCGATAAAAACGCTTGAGCAAGCGATTCATATTTCGCCCAATACGCCCGACTTATACCGGTATTGTGGGGACCTGCATTTCAATGCTCGGAATCTACAGCTGGCGATCCATCATTATCGACAGGCAGACTCGCTCTTCCCAAATGACCCAGAGATCCAAAATAACCTTGGCGTCGCTTTGCGGGATTCGGGTTCTCTGGACGAAGCCACGATGATCTTTGAGCGCATTATCAATGCAAATCCCAATCGTGCACTGCCTTACCGGAATCTTGGTGATGTGCTGAGAATGCGAGGAAATCTGGATCTCGCATTTGAAAAATATCAAGCGGCCGAAAAAATCGAACCTCGCAATGCGGCCACGCAAAACAGCCTTGGTATTATCTCCTCCATGCGCGGAAAGACCGATCATGCCATTTCCTATTTCAGGCGAGCGGTCGAAATCAATCCCAGCTTTCCAGAGGCAGAAAATAATCTTGCCAATGCCCTTTCTTCGACGCGGCGATTTCAGGAGGCTTTAGTCCACGCGCAAAACGCTGTGCGGTTACGCCCGCGTTTTGCGAACGCCCATCTTACACTCGGCAACATTTACAAACTTCAAGGCAAGAATGACCTCGCTATTTTGGAATACCGGCGGGCCGCGGAGGCCGACCCCGCGAATGCGCTAGTCCATCAAGGACTTGGCTCTGCACTGACTGACGCCGGACACTTCACAGAGGCAATCGCGCATCTTGAAAAAGCGCTTCAAATTAATCCAAATCTTTTCGTAATTTATCAAAACCTCATGGCACTCGCCGTCGAGGATCAATACAAGTTCAGTGATCAACAGCTTGATCGAATCCAAAATTTGATTGCCTCTAATCAATTGCCCTCGGCCGATGTGGCCCGTTTACATTTCGCTATTGGAAGCCTTCTCGATAAGCGAGAAGATTATGAACGAGCGGCACATCACTTTCAATTTGCAAATGAAATGCAGAAAAAGCACCATGTATCGGAAAAGCAATTTAAATCGGAAGACCACATTTTTCGTGTGAATAAGATTATTGAATGCTTTGATCGTTCTATATTGCAAAGCACATCTTCCGGGTTAGCATCAGATCGACCAGTGTTTATCGTCGGCATGCCCCGCAGCGGCACAACGCTCGTAGAACAAATCATTGCCAGTCATCCCGAAGCGGAAGGCTTGGGAGAACGATCTGAAGTTGCCCAAATTTCTGAAACGATGGCTTCGATGATTGGACTGCCCTATCCGAAGTGTGTTCACAAAGTCTCTTCGCACCAACTTGCTACCCTTGCTGAACAATACGAAAAACATGTCTGCGAACTGGCCGGTGATACTCGTCGGACCGTCGACAAAATGCCTGATAACTTTTTGTATCTAGGGCTCATCGCCATGCTATTTCCAAAAGCACATGTCATACATTGCCGGCGCAACCCGCTCGATATTTGCCTATCTTGTTATCGAAGCGATTTTGGAGGCGTGCGTTGGGCATGGACGCTCGACGACATCGGCCATTATTTTGTGCAATATCATCGGTTGATGGCTCACTGGAAAGAGAATCTTCCTCTCCACATTCATGATGTAAAATATGAAGATCTTATTTCTGACCATCAACGCGAGGCCGAAAAGCTAATCGCCGCTTGTGGACTTCCATGGAACGATGCCTGCCTGGAGTTTTACAAGGGCAACCGTATGGTGCAAACGCTTAGTCGTGTTCAAGTTCGTCAACCTATCTATCGCTCGTCGATGGATCGTTGGCGAAATTATGAAAATTTCCTTCGACCACTTCACGAGATGCTGCAGGAAAAACTGGGGGCTGATTTCCCCTAAAATACCCTTGTTCTCCTGCCATTCCCTCTCCGAATGTCGCTTAATTGTCACGTTATCGAATCGTCAAATTACCCAGTTCAACGATTACTTTCATTGTCTTTTGCTAAGTTGACTCTCCTAACGCGAGAGTGCGATTCCGAGCGATAAGAATTGGTGTATATTATAAGATCTGGGAATTGGGCAGAGAATTAAACGGTGTGCCCATGTATTTAAAAATGCGAACGCGATCTTCTGTAACTAATGAACACTGCTGCATCTCCCAGCCGAAAAGTACTTCTCATAGGCTGGACTCTCGCAAGTTGGCAACTCCTGAATCCGTTGCTTGATCAGGGAAAGCTGCCTCATTTACAGGCGCTTGTTGAACAAGGCATGATGGGTAACTTGAAAACCCAGCGACCCTTGCTTGAACACGTGGTTTACAACTCGGTCGCGACGGGTGCCTACGCGGACCAGCATGGTGTGCTTGGCCCACTTGAAATCGGCCCCCAGAACCAAATCCAACCCACCGGGAGTTTTTCGCGGCGGGCCGACGCTATGTGGGATATCTTGAGTGACCAATATCGCAGATGCCATGTCGTTAATTTTCCGACCACAGGACCGGCTGAAAAAATTAACGGAACATTTATCTCACCGAGTTTTTTTGAGACCGTACCCGGAACCTATCAAGAGAAATTTGAGGTCCCGCTTGTCAGCGTCTATCCTGAATCGCAATTAGAGGAACTATCTCAATTTATCGTGACGCTTCAAGACATTGATTCAGAGGTCATGTCAATGTTTGTACCGCGTTTTCGAGAACTCGACGCCGCAGATCCCAAACTTATTCATATCGGCACAGCCGCAGCACAAACTTTCTCCATCCATGCCACGGCTACCCATCTGATGGAACAATATCCGTGGGATTTTGTCTCCGTTTCTTATGACTTAATTGAGCTTCTCGGTAGAGGTTTTTTTCAATACCACGTGCCGGCCACAACAACCATGAGCACGTTAGAGCAAGAGAATCGCTATCGAATTGCCGTCCACCTATTTTCCGAGGTCGTCAATGCAGCAGCGATGCTTTGTGACCGACTTCTAGGACGACTTATAGAACTTGCGGGAGAGGAGACCACAGTCATTTTGCACTCTCCTTGGGGCATTCTGAATCAGAACGATTTTGTGGCAATCGATGAAGAGGAAGGCAGTGATTATTTGGAATCGGTTTATCGGGGCGAAGGCATTTTTGTCATGCGGGAAACCGACATGCCTCGTGACGAGTTACTGCATGAAATAAGTTTTTTAGATATCTGCCCAACGGTGCTCCGTTCAAGCGGCATAGATGCCGGAGACCAACTTGCTGGGAGCGCGGTTCAAGATTACACAGAACATCATTTGGCTCCGAAGAAATCTTCGCATCCGAAAAACGAGGAAGAAGATGAAGCGGACGTGGCAAATCGGTTGCAGCGCGGGCAGTCGTTGTCTTTTTCAGATCCCTTTTCTGAAAAGCCTTTACGCGATGTTGAAAAAGGAAACCTTTGGACGCTTGCCACAGTGCAACTGGCCTCGGACCGTCGAGAGGAAACGTTGCCGTTACTCCTCCGCCTTTATCACGCGAATCCTCTAGAGACGGCACGCGGTTACATGGTTGCTGAAACCCTGTACCGAACCGGCTATCTCAAGGAGGCGGTGGCGTTAATGCAACCTTTGTCGATTGTATATGCGGATCATGCGGTGGGTCAGTTCATGGCCGGTTTTGTCGCGCTCAACCACGGATCACTCGAGCAAGCAAAAGAAATGTTTGAGGCTGCAGAGGCAAACAACCCACCCTTCCCTATTTTGTTTTACTACCTCGGCCAAGTCTATCTATTGCTTGACTTGCCGGAGCGGGCCGAAAAGGCGTTTTCTAGATTTTTGGAACTCGATCCATGCTTGCCGCTGGCATATTTAGGCCTCTCCGAGTCGTACTTGCGTTCAAAACGGTTCGAGGAAGCGGCGGAGTCGGCACTGGATGCGGTAGGTGCAAACTTTGCCGAACCGGCAATGCATATCGCCTTAGGGCGTGCGATGGCACAACTTGGTGAAAATGCACGAGCAAAAGAGGCATACGAGACTGCAATCAGGATAAGCCCCAATCATAAACTTGCCCACGATCATCTCGAATGGCTTGAACAATATTCAAATGAAGCGATCCGAGATTCCACCAAGCATACATGGCGATCCCTCACTCCGCCGCTCCACCCTCAGATGGGCGGGGTCTCTCGAAACGTCGAGAAAATCAAAGGGTGCATCGAGCAAATCAATCGGGAACGGAATAATTACCTTGATGCCCTAGAGAATCTAGATAGTAACTTAGAGCAAGAACTCGTTACTAAGGGCGTGCAAGTGGCACTGGATTCTAAAGATGCAGAATCTAATTCGCAAAATCTGCACTCTTTGAAAGATGCCAGCGATACTGGATGGGTAATTCGTCCTGCAGAACCTTTGGATCAGGCCTCTATCTTCCGTATGTCGTTCGACTCACCCTTTACGGATGTATCAGAAAAAGAGATTTTTGTCGCTCATCCTGTAGGCACTCGAAACTTGGCGGGGGCCGTTATGATCCAATGGAGTTCAGATCAACCACTTGATCTCCGCCTGCGATTCAGTATTCGAGAAGAAGACGAGGAAGAATTCGCGAAGGAAATATCGAGCGAACAAATTCAAATGTGGTTGCTGCGAGCAGCAATCGGAAGGGCTATTGCGGGCAAAGCGAGACAGGTGAAATTCACTTTTCGTAGTGAACAGCAAAGCGTTTCACTTCATGAAAGATTGCTCGACTTCGGATTTACCGATTTCAAAACCCAAGAAATTTATCAAATCGATCCAAAGAAAACACTTGAGATCTGCGTAAAGATGCTAGATCGATATCGCCAGCGGAAGAAGATCCCAGCCGATGTGCGGTTGACGACCCTCTCTGAGATTTCAATTGACGATGCCGACAAGTTTCTGAGCCGATATTTTGCAAAAGGTGTCGGCGACGTTCCCGGACAAGTCCATCATCCCGATTGTCCCGTGCTGTTTAAAGGTGACCAAATCATCGGGTGCGCTGTTGGCTACGACAGAAATTCTACAACTTTTGTAACAACACGCATTGCCGTATTACCCGAATATCGGAGGGGATGGGGAACGCTGATGATGTTTTTTGCCGGTTCTCGGGTATCTTCGGGTCTCGGACATTCTTCTCTTGAGTTTGTAATCGATGAAGAACAATATGCGGATTGGGTAAAAATAGCAAAAAGGCATTTTGATGCGCAGCAGACCGACACCATGCGGACTATGCTTCTGCATTTCGACAATTCGTAGGGTGGTCTCGGATGTGTGATCGACACAGCCAAAAGCACTTGGTGGTGCTTTCATGCAAACCTTTTCTCGCGTTATGTGCAGCAGAGCACGCTGAAACTCAGGTATTCATTCCCGTCTGCTCCCGTTTGGGTGTATGATGAACATTGAGGTTATTTATCCGAATCGCCCCAAATTTTATCTTATTTGCAGGCTTCTGGTGGTCTACGAATTTCTCATGAAAAAGATGAATGAGAGTATGGCGGAAAAAAATAATTTGCACCGAAGGGTATTCTCGGCAATCGCTTTAAATGCCTTTGTTTGCGTCCTACTTTTGCTTTCAAAAATCGCTCTGGCAGACACGGAATCTTATCCACTTGAGAGTCGTGCTGAGTCACAGCCAAATAAATCATCTGTGCTCAAAACAGAAGACTTTAGTGCATCGCGTGACACGTGGCAGGCCATTGATGACCCGGATCGAGACGGGTGGAAGACCGAAGCTCTTGCAGTCGCAGCATTAAAGAAGTTGAAAAAAATCGGCAGCTTTATCGAGCACATCAGCACCAGTTCACCCCAAGATCTCAATGGCATTGCATCAAATGATTTTAAATGCACCAGCCTGTCACCCGACAACTTGGATACCGTGTATCAAGATTCAATATTCACGGTGCAAAGAAACGCATCAGATGCAGGGGAGAAAGTTACTGTTTATGACGGGCCAGATGGTTTACAGCGAGCAATTAAAAATCTGTGCAAGAGTTTCTCTGACGCTCAAAATATCAGGACAAAATTCAAGATTTTTCGGATAGCGATTGAAGACAAACATGTCACGACTAAGCAATATATTGAAATTATTGGCTTCACAGATGATGGGCCACTACTAGAGCAACACGCGACCTGGAAAGCTACCTGGGACATCGGTGCGGATTCTAAATTAATGCTCGATCAAATCGAGTTACTTGAGTTTGAGCAGGTTCGCTCCAAGGTCCCTGGAGGTCCGTTGTTTGCGGACTGCACCGAAAGTGTATTGGCTCAAAACGATTGTTTCGGCGAGCAGTTTCAACGCGGTTACGGTTATTGGATGCTGGGGGTCCCCACCACGCGATATCAAATTACGGAAATGATGGGTCACCCAGGACTTGCGATCGCGGATATTAACGGAGATCAGTTAGAAGACCTTTATGTTTGCCAAGAACAAGGGTTGCCGAATAGGCTCTTTTTGCAACAGCCAGACGGCACGGCCCTTGAGGTCGGAGCGAAATGGGGCTGTGACTGGCTACAAGCAACGCGGAGCGCGCTGTTTGTGGACCTCGATAATGATGGTGACCAGGATCTGGTCGCGACATTTTTGGGCGGGGTCGTCATTGCCTCAAATGAAGGAAACTATTTCACCACACGTTCGGTGATCTCCACCGGGGATGATATGGTGGCGCTTGCGGGATGCGACTTCGATAATGACGGAGACGTAGATATCTATGCAACTGCGTACTACGCAAATAAAGTGTTGAGTGATCGACAGTCTGCTGGACTTCCCGCTTCGGATGAGGCCTTCGTCTATCACGACGCCAATGTGGGCGGCGCAAATCAGCTGATTCGAAACGATATTAGTGCTAACTCATGGAAATTTTCTGACGCGACAAAAGCATCCGGCTTAGATCGCAATAATAGTCGTTTTTCTTTCGCTGCCGCGTGGGAAGATTTCGATAATGACGGTGATCAGGATCTCTATGTCGCCAATGATTATGGACGCGATAACCTATATCGAAATGACGACGGACAATTCCAAGATATCGCTGCAGAGGCCGGTGCAGAAGATGCTGCGAGCGGCATGTCAGTCAGTTGGAGCGATTATGATCACGATGGAAGAATGGATCTCTACATCAGCAATATGTGGTCATCTGCGGGAAATCGAATCGCATTTCAGCCCGAGTTTAAAAAGAATGCGCCCGCTGACGTAAAAAAAAGGTTACAGCGATTTGCTCGAGGGAACACACTGCTTAAGAATGACGGGCCCATGCAACTGACAGATGTCAGCAAAAAAGCAGGTGTTGAAATGGGACGTTGGGCATGGGGCTCTCAATTTGCAGACATTAACAACGACGGTTGGGACGACATTCTGATTGCGAATGGATTTATCACAAAAAATGCGGACAGTGGTGACTTGTGAAGTTTCTTTTGGCGACAGGTCGTGTCGAATTCATTCAATAATTCCTCTGATATTGATACAAAAGATCGCAAATCAGCACGCGCGAAGTTCAATAGCATGTTCGCTGGGGGAAGATCTTTCAGTGGCCGTGAGCGCAATTGCTGCTACTTGAACACCGCCAACAGGCCAGCAGCATTAGGTAAGTTTGCTAATATCTCGGGAATAAGTGGGTTCGACTTTCCCGATGATGGCCGAGCATTGGCAATTGTAGACTGGGATCAAGATGGCGATCTGGATCTTTGGACATCGAACCGTAATGCCCCTCGGTTACGGTTCATGCGTAATAATGCCACTAATCGCAAGGAAGCTATTTCGCTGCGGCTTGTGGGTGATGGAAACCAAACAAATCGCGATGCGATCGGTGCCCGAGTCGAGTTGGTTTTAAAAACAAAAACAACGCCTTCTTCGTCGAATGAGATGAGCAGTGATAAGCGTCTGATTAAAACCGTTCGGGCGGGCGAAGGTTTTTTATCCCAAAGTTCAAAATGGGTTCATTTTGGCCTCCCCGAGGGGTCAAAAATTGAAAGTATCCAGGTGGACTGGCCGGGTGGCGAGGAGGAACGCTTTTCCAACATTAGTACGAGTGGTCGCTATTTGTTAATCCAAGGTTCAGGATCGGCAAAAAAATTACCGCAAATAGAGCGAGCATTAACTCTGAAACCGACCGTACAAGATCCTGAGATAGGCAGTGACGGTGTCTTCCGTATGGCCACCTATGTCGAATTACCACCGCTTGCTTTTGAAACTTGGCAGGGAAAAAAACAACCGTTCCGCGCTACAAAGGGGGAAAACTTGCTGATCCTTTTTTGGGCAAGTTCGTGCCCGAGCTGTTTGCAAGAACTCAAAGAAATAGCGGAACACGAAGATGAAATTCGATCGGCCGGACTTGATGTTTTAGCTCTCTCAGTCGATGGCCTTCAAGGCGACCCTCTACCATTAGATCGAGCAAATCGATTACTGAACTCGATCGGTTTCTACTTTCGCTCCGGGCGTGCCGACCGCAAATTGATTCAAAAACTGGAATCATTGAATATTTTAAAGACGGAAAGCAACGAATTGCCATTACCTTTTAGCGTGCTGCTCGATTATCGCAGTCGGTTGCTGGCAGTTTATCGTGGCCCAGTCACTGTTGAGCCGCTACTCGAGTCCATCAAGCCAATAAAACAAGACATTATTACACAGTTTGAAGCGGCTTCTGCACTAGGAGGTACCGCTTTGGAGGATCCGATAGCCCGCAATGCGTTGCGTCAGGCGGAAGCCGATGTTCGATTTAAATATGCCCATAAACTTCAAGAAGCCGGTGCGCTTCAAATGGCCGCACGACAACATGACAAAGTGCTGGAGATACTGCCGAATTCGGAAAAGGCCATGACTGCTGCTGCAGGCGTATTCAGTGAACTGGGTGATCTCGTAAAAGCCCAATCGCAACTGGAAAATTTGGTCAAGCTCCATCCGCTTTCCACCGATGCGCGTATCAACTTGGGTGGCATTTATCTCAGACAGAACAAGCTTGCTCAGGCTGTCAAACAATATGATCGAGCGATTGAGTTGTCGCCCGATGACCCAAGTATTTTTTTTAACCGTGCGGTAGTAAAAACGAAACAAAAAAAACTTGCGGAGGCTCTCGATGATTTGAATCTGGCTATCAGCTTGCAATCTGATTTCACAAAAGCAAAATTCCAGCGGGGCATATTGCTGACAAAAATGGGTCGAACACGTGAAGCACTGCAAGATTTTGATGAAGTATTAATCGCAAAACCAGAGTTTGGCCAGGGATATAAGCGTCGTGGAATTGCCAGATTAAATTCCGGCATGTTTGGCGCGAGTTTGAAGGATTTTTCTCAGGCCATCAAATCGCTACCGCAGGATGCAGAAATTTACAACAATCGGGCAATGGCCTTCACGGCACTCCGCAATTACGCTTTTGCCATCGCTGACTACAAGCGGGCACTTGAGGTTAATCAAGAAGAAGCTCCTCAAATCTTTAATAACCTGGCATGGTTACTCGCCACCTGCCCGGAGATTAAACATCGGGATGGAGATCTAGCCCTTGAATATGCAAAACAAGCCTGTGAATTATCACAGTGGAGTTATTATGGAGCCCTTGATACCCTAGCGGCTGCTTATGCAGAAGTGGGTCGCTTTGAGGATGCAGTCCGGTGGCAAAAAAAGGCAATCGCATATGCTCCCGAGGAAGAAAAAAATGAGTTGCAACAGCGGTTAAAAATTTACGAAGAAGGCAAACCATACCGAGCGATTTCGACTAAATCATAGGATATGCGTTGATCGACACGCAAATCATTTATATGCTTCGCCAGTCATTTTCATTCGATCTTAAAGGTGCATCGCATTTTTCGGTCTTACTGTGGTTGCTTATCATCGGCTGCCAACAATCCAGCGTCGGAAATTTTCCGGATGCGAACGGCGTGTATCACGTGTTTCCCGGTGACGATATTCAAAAGGCACTTGATGCGGCTGCTCAAAGTGAAACGGCGAAACGTGTCCTTGTGCACGATGGGACATATAGACCGTTGGCACCAGCACAAGCCTTGATTTTCTTCAATGCCATACATGATGGTATTATCCTGGAGGCAGAGGGAAACGTTATTCTAACCGCAACCAACCCGGACATTGCGGATCGAAGCGCGGCAAGTTATCCGGCGACTGTAAATCACGTTGTCTATTTTGGAGACGGAATTTCCCGCAATACTATCTTCCGCGGATTTCGGATCACAGGAGCAAATAATTTCGTCACGCGCTCGGATAAACCGTTCTGTATTGAACGACTGCCAAGCGGATCGCCCCTGAACAAGAAAATCTTTTTTTATTCTGATGGGGGAGCAATAAAAATATTTGGTCGTTCCTACCCAACCATTGAAAATGCGGAAATTTATAATAATTACGCCAGCCCCTGTGCAGGCGGTGTATCGGTAGAAAATCAGGGATTCAATCAAGACGCGCCTGTCTTGAGAAACTGCATTTTCCGCAACAACCGTTGTCAGGTCACTGGTTCGGCAGTCGATATCCTCCCAGGCGGTAACGCCGTGCTGGAAAACTGCTTGTTTGTGAATAATATTTCAAACACGGGTGAGGACTACATTGGTCAGCGCACCGGCAATGAGTACAACAAGAAGCATGGATCAGGTGCACTCACTGTTTTTCGTCGTTCCAGAGTGGAGGTAACGCGCTGCACGTTCACAGGTAATTGGAACGGTGTGGACGACAAAGGCACTGAAAATATTTATCGGGACTGTATTTTCTGGCAGAATATTGCCTCTGGAGGGATCTCTGAGGGAGATCGATACGAGATTGATATTGTTAATGGACGAGGCGTGAGTGGTTGTTGGATAGAGGGTAGAATTATCGACCTTAGACAAACCATTGATCCGAAGATCAATGTGTTGCACGCACCGGATCCCAAGTTTGATAAGTACTATGTTCCACTGGCAAAAGAGTACTCGGAAGTAGGTTACCGACCCGTAAAATAAATTAGTCAATTTGGAAGATGATGCCATCTTCGATCAGGTATTTTGCACGTGAAAAAATGAAACCTATGAACGTTAACGAACACTTTTTATCCAGTTTGATTTCCTCGCATTCGCCATCTCTAGCGATGCAAAATGGAAGATTTCGTGTGTTCCCCACACATTGCATACTTCTGTTGAGCACCATTTTCATCGTGGCGTGTGATGGCAAAAAGAATCCGCAGGGCCAGACGTCATCCACTGCCCCTGTCGCCAATCGCACGACAGTGGTGGCGAAACCGGATAATCTTTTGGATTCCGAATGGCTAAAGGAACTCGAAACGGCACAACTAGCAACTTCCGATGAAATGGATGTCTTTCATGATTTTTACTTTAAAGATCGCCTACCTGAGAGTGGGATCAGCTTCGTTCACAAAATTGTAAATGACTCGGGCAAGGAATATATTGCCAACCATTACGACCATGGAAACGGGGTCGCTGTGGCCGACGTCGACCGAGACGGCCTTCTCGACATTTATTTCACCACGCAACTTGGGAAAAATCAGCTTTGGCACAATCTCGGAGATGGGCAATTTGAAGACTGGACAGATCGTTCGGGAGTGGCGATCGAGGGTCCGGTCGGTGTCTCGGCCTCCTTCGCCGACATTGATAACGATGGTGATCCGGATTTGTTTGCAACCAGCACACGTGGCGGGAATTTTCTTTTCGAAAATGATGGGACCGGAATCTTTCGCGACATCACCGCATCAGCCAATCTGAACTACAACGGACATTCTTCATCCGCAACATTTTTCGATTTCGATCGCGACGGCCTGCTTGATATTTTCCTTACAAATGTTGGCAAGTTTACGACAGACGAAATCGGAGAGGGGGGCTATTACCGAGGGCACAAGGCTGCCTTTGCAAGACATCTTTTTCCCTCACAAGCGGAACCGAGTATTCTCTACAAAAACCTGGGCAACAATCGATTTGAAGATGTAACTGAAAAGGTTGATTTAGTCGACAAGTCTTGGAGCGGTGATGCCCATGTTGCCGACTTCAATGAGGACGGTTGGCCTGACCTGTATGTGATCAACATGCAGGGTCACGATGAATATTATGAAAATGAGCAAGGCAAAAGATTTGTTGATAAAGGTCGCCAGTTGTTTCCCGCGACCCCCTGGGGCGCCATGGGCATCGGTATTTTTGATCAAAATAATGACGGGCACATGGACGTATTTGTGACCGACATGCACACTGACATGTGGGATAAAGAACCGTTTCAAAAATACATCCCCGAAAAAGAAAAGGCGAAAGTCGACCCCGCCAAAAAAATGCCGCAAAAATTTTTGGCTACTGATGGCAATCATATCGGGGGCAACGCGCTATTTCAAAACAATGGAGATGGCACCTTTAAAGAAATTTCTGATGCGGCAGGTGCAGAGAATTATTGGCCTTGGGGATTGAGTGTCGGGGATCTTAACGCAGATGGTTTTGAGGATGTCTTTATTGCATCGAGCATGAATCTCGGATTCCGTTATGCAATCAATTCGGTGCTCCTCAATGAACGGGGCACTGGTTTTCACGATAGTGAATTCATTCTGGGTGTCGAACCTCGCAGAGACGGTCGCATCGCCATTCCGTGGTTTGAATTGGATTGTGATGGATCCGACCAAGCACATGAAATTTGCGAGGGTCGAGAAGGACGAGTGGAGGTTTGGGGCGCGCTGGGGTCACGATCTTCGGTGCTGTTTGACTATGACAACGATGGTGACCTGGATATTATTACCAACGACTTCAATTCCGAACCACTCATACTCGAGAGTAATCTCGTAGAGAAAAAACCGATTCAATTTTTAAAATTACAATTGGTTGGAAACAAATCGAACCGGGATGGCCTCGGGTCGAAAGTCATCTTAAAGGCGGGGGATAGCCGATTTACCCGATTTCACGATGGAAAGTCAGGTTACTTATCGCAAAGCAGCCTGCCGCTCTATTTCGGCCTGGATCAGCAAAAGGTCATCGACAAGATTGAGATTGAATGGCCATCGGGTGTAAAACAAACTGTTAATGGTCCGATCGAAAGCAATCAAATGCTGACCATCCAAGAAGATGCCCCAGACAGCCCTCCGTGAATCAGCAGCCGCAGTCAAAAAATCATTCGCTCAGAAAAACATTTCGATCATCGCGCCAGCGTAGCAGACGATCAAAATTTTGCTGATCCAATCCGCCGGAGGATTGAAGAAGAAGGGCGTCCTGTTTTATTGATTTTCGAAGGTTTTTTTGTCCCTTCCACCGCTGCATGACATTTGCCTTTGCTTGCAAACGATCCTTCTCGTCTGCGAGAAAATCATAATCAAGATCCTGAAACCCGGGGATCGTCTGAAGCGCGATTGCCGCTCGACTCCGGACTGCATCGTAAGGATCAATCAGTAACTGTGCGAGCAAGGGAGCCATCCACGCAGTGCCGGACGCCTCTTGCGCAGGAGACCATCCCATATTCCAACAAATAATCGCTCGCTGTGCTGCATCGCCTTGGAGCCCCCATAAGAGTCCCGATGCGATCGTTCGCTGATCCGTGGTTAATGCTTCAGGTATGGGTTGCCCGTATTGCTGATGCAACGCTTCTGCTGTCCATAGCAGCGATTTATCGAGGTGACATAGATTACATGCGTTCGGACGGCTATTCGGTGGAAGGCTTTCGGCGACTGTCGGATTGCTGACCGTATGGCTTCGCATTGCCTTCATCAGACCCCATGTCGAATGGGGCATGTGGCAGTTGTAACAGATGCTACCAGTCGAGGATCCCGAATGATGTGTGTGCGCCGTTAATTTAGATTGATCTTCATACTCTTGATGGCATTGCGTGCATGCTTGGTTATTGTGCAGCCCGGGGCGATTGGAATCCATCGAATATTTTAATTGATCGTTGGCCCAAGCTTCACGTGTTCGAGGATCATCTTCTGGTTGATGCATTGTATGGCATGACAGACAAGTCATTTGTTGTTTGGGGTCATCGTGAGCAAAACACGGTGTCGCAAGCAATCCGTTAAATTCACGGCCTGAGATGCGGACCATTCCATCTGGCCAGAAGGCGTGAATATCATGGCGTTTCAATTCCATGTGGGTATCAAGCGAGTCACCTGGCTGATAATAATCTCCTGTCTTAACCCACTGGAGATATTCTTGTTCGCTTTTAAACGCCAATTCAGCGTGGCATTGGCCGCATACTTCGGCACTTTGTCTTGGTGAAAGCAACGCCGGATTCACGATATCATTCTCCGGGGTCGTGACAGATGCGGTCTCTGCGTGTGTCGCCCCCGGACCATGGCATGCTTCGCATGCGATACCGAAATCACTCACATGGGTGTCATAGTGCCCGTTTGCTTCCAAGCGGGGTTGTGGTCGCGTGGTGTGACACCGGTCGCATAAATGGTTCCATACACCGGCAGTGTGCGCCATCGCGTGTTCACCGGGCTCTATTAAAAAATTGGCCCGATCCGTGATCCATCGGTTCTGATCCATGCGATACATGAAAGGAAATCGCGTTAAATCTCTACCGTCTCCAGATGGAAGCCAATATCCCTGCGTATGGTGCGACCCGGTCATCATGACGATTGGACGCCGTACTATTTTCGATCGACCAAGTGAATCTTTTTCCTCAAATTCTGCCCAGAGATTTTCGCCATCTTGCTGCAGGGTGACTTTTCCAACCGATGAATTTGGAAATTCCAAAACCACATTATCAAATGATGTCGCGGCGTTCTTGACCGACGCAACCTGGGTCATCGTGCGATGATAAGAATCATGCCAAGATGCATAATTTTCGGGGTGGCACTCGCGACATGCGTCTGCCCCGATATAACTTTTTTCTCTTACCACAATGGGCCGATGCGCGACGGAACTCCCAATCGCGGTCGACGTTCCATCGGTAACGGGGCGTGTCGCTGAAGGCGCGAACCAAAATACGCAATACAGAGCGATCCCTGAAAGCAGAAAGAGAAGAAACAAATTGCGTTTCTTTGGCGTCATTTTTCTGGCCGTAGATGGCTTTAATGCGTTCCGGGCATGACTTCGGGATCACCCTCTAAGAACCCGCTCTGCCCTTTTTACAGTATCCCTTTTTTCGTTCACGAAGCAAGAAAACAATGCCGAAAGTCTATTAGTTTATCCGATACTTTTTTAATGCTTGTGTTAAAATCAAATGGTTAAATTGGTTTCTTAAATTTTAGATTTTACTGTTCGCTGCGTTTACCTTTTCAGTGTGGCAGATTTGGAATTGGTCTTGCGGAATTGCGATGCAACACACCAAGTCATCGATAGTATCGACCGTCTACGGCCCACGATCGATCATGATCATTCATAGTAGGCCAATTGTTTTACTCAGCGGATTACTGCTGAGCGCAATGGTGGGCTGCGGTGATTCTTCGGAGACAAATCCACTCTCGGTCCCGTCATCACCCGCGATCACGCCAAACGTGGTTCCTATCGCGCATCGCACACGCGATATGGTTCGCGGTAAAAATGAATCGCCGCGTCAATCACCATGGCCCGCAAGTCCCGATATCCACCGCGAAGAAGGATACGTCGGTTCTAAGGCGTGTAAAGAGTGTCACGAGGGCGAGTTTACAAGCTGGCACAGTTCCTATCACAGCTCCATGACCCAGATCGCTGACCGAACGACCGTCATTCCAGAAATTGAAAATATTGATCTCGAATATCAGCAGCGACAGGGAAAACTGGAGTGGCAGGACGATGCCCTGTGGGCGACGGTAACGAATCCAGACGGAGATACGAGTCGACATCGCATCGTAATGACCACCGGTTCGCATCATGCACAAGCATTCTGGCATGAAACTGGAAATTCTAATGTGATTCAGATGTTTCCTTTTGCCTATCGTATTGCTGAGCAAAGATGGATTCCGGTTCAGACGGCATTTCTTCTGCCACCACGGGTTGAAGAAAGTTTTTCTTTTGCCCCGGGCGTCTGGAATCATTCCTGTAGCCAATGCCACGCGACCTCAACGAAACCGGTGGTCTCCAGTCCTACCAACATGGAAACTGCGGTAGCCGATTTTGGCATTGCCTGTGAATCGTGCCATGGCCCGGGAAGCGAGCATATTGATCGAATGCAGAACAACTCCAAAGTGGACGGCCTTGCGATTGTGCATCCCGACACGCTCGATCCGAAACGCTCGAGTGAAGTTTGCGGGCAGTGCCACGCGGCGATTTCACTAAATTCCGAGGAGCAAACTGCCCAATGGTTACAACACGGATGGGAATATCGACCCGGCGACGACTTGCAGCAAACAAAGCATATCAATCAACCGGTCTCGGGCGATAAAACGACTTTTATAGATGCAGGAACTTTTTGGGATGATGGTGTGGTCCGTGTTTCAGGTCGAGAATTCAATGGGCTTTTAAAAAGTCCGTGTTACGATCATGACGGGCAGCATGGAAAAATAATGACCTGCACAAGTTGCCATGAAATGCACCCGGACACGAATAATCCAACAGAACTTGCCTCATGGTCACACCATCAACTCAAGCCCCAAATGCGGGGCAATGCGGCGTGTACCCAATGTCACGAAGAATACCTTGATCAGAACGTATTGGCATCTCATACGCACCATGCACCAGATTCCTCCGGGAGCGATTGCATGAATTGTCACATGCCATACACGACCTACGGCTTATTAAAAGCTTCTCGCAACCATGCAATTGAGGTCCCCAGCGTGACCACCACATTCGAGGTTGGTCGCCCCAATGGATGTAATATGTGCCACCTCGATAAATCACTCGGTTGGACCGCCGATTACCTGAAGCAATGGTATGGCATCGAATCTCCCGAACTTCCGGAGGACGAAAAGGAAATCTGCTTCACGATCCTCGCGGCACTGAAGGGAAACGCCGTGCAGCGAGCCTTGGCCGCCTGGGCTCTGGGGTGGCCCGAGGCACAAAAAGCGTCCTCTACCGATTGGGCGATTCCCTTTTTGGGATTTCTACTTCAGGACAACTATCATGCGGTCCGTTTTATTGCCGATCGCTCTTTAGGACGATTGAAAGGTGATGAACAAACACAATATGACTCACTGGCAGAAAAAAAAGAACGTGACCAATCTGCTCGACGCATCGTGCAGAAATGGCTGCAAGATAAAGCGAATCGACCAACGGTTGGTGCGACTTTCTTGATGAATGATCAAGGTCAACCATTGATCGGTGAGATTAATCGACTACTAAAACAACGTGATTTGCAAGAAATAGTGATCGGTGAGTAAGCCTGTTTGGTGGGGGCAGTTAGTAGCCGAATAATGATTATGGGCGGGTTGCAGGGTCTGAGGCCTGCAACTTCTTGAGTCGCTCAAGTCGTTGAGTGGCGCTTTTAAAATCAGGCCTCAAATGTAAAGCTCGTCGATAATGGTTTTCCGCTTCATCCAATTGTCCAAGTTTCTGCAGGGCTAAGCCTAAATTGTTATGCCCGATTGCAAAGCCGGGACGTTTCTCAATCGCCGCTCGGTAGTGTTTGACGGCGGCCTGATTATCTCCCTCTCGAAAAAATAAAATGCCAAGATTATTGTGCGTTTCCACGTGCCCGGGGTCTAGCTGAAGCACCGCCTCAAATTCTTTTTTTGACGCTGATTTCTGCCCGCTCAAGTTCAAAACACAGGCCAGATTGTAACGGGCTGTTACATTTTCCGGTTTCGATGCAATCACCCTACGAACTTCTTCAATGGCCGCGGTGTATCTCCCCAGCCCTGCCAGCGATTTTCCTAAAGTGATGCTTGGGTCCTCTGTAGTAGGATATTTTGCCAATTGGTGA
>JAYYJN010000196.1:0-9648 GCA_036146215.1 Planctomycetota bacterium | reverse complement strand
GGTAAACTGGCTGACGCAGAACAGCAACAGCAAGCCGCAAAGCGTAAGCACAACGATCTGTACACCGCTCAGCCTTCGCATTGATTTTCCTCAAGCAGCACCCGCTCTAGAGTGCAATGGAATCGCAGATTATGGGAGCCGTTGGGGCATTGGAGTATTTATAAGATTATCCCACGCCGCTTGCCATACAGGGAGTTGCGGAAACAAAATTTCTCCCAATCGCCGTGCATGCGGTGTCGTCGCCTCCAGGAGATTCTCTGAAAAAGCTACCGGAGCGCTCAATTCTCCCAACAACAAACGCATCCAAATCTGATGAGAGCAGATCAGACGGTCTGACACTGCATCGCCATCTACAAGCCGTGAACTCTTTTCGTTGACGACAAGCTGATTAGCATGTTTGCCTGCACCCCAACCGAGTATTGCGTTATCTGCCGTTTGTGTGACTCGCCACCGTCGGATCAACTCCGGGCTGAGTCGACGCACCAACAGTTTCAAGCTGGGCACGCCAATAATATCCGTTTTCTGTTTGCAATTTGTATGCTGATCCGTTGCCGCACGCGCTGCCACACAGAGTTCAGCCAGTCGATGCGCGGGATCCGTGGTCGCCATGCAAAGTGAACGAAAATTGTGTTCTATCGCATCGGCGCAGATACGCGTCAACAATTGTTCCGTGGCAACCACATGGGTTGGTTCCCCGATAATTTCTAAAATTTGATTTCCGCAAACAACAGCATAGGCAACAATTTTTCCACCGCGCTGCTTGATACCCCGACTTTTTTTATGGTCCACCGCGACCAAAATCTGAACGCCGCTTGAACGCCTCACGAGCCACCGCCAATATTCTTCGGTGCGTTTCCAATAACCATAGCCGGTACTTTCGTGGAGACGATAAATTTGCATTAGTGCTGCAAGTTCCATCTGCCGAAACGGGCGAATGGTAGTCGCCTTGCAATCTTTACTGTACTCAAGCTGTTGAAATGCTGAGGCGGATTCGGCGCGAATTGCAATTTCAGCCAGCAGCGCTCGGGGATTTACCTCGAATGGTGTCGAAGCGTGAGAGGCAAACCAGTGCGCAGGCCATAGCGGAGAGGAACTCCTTCCCACAAGCTCTGCAAGATTTGCTCTCACAATCACCGCACGTCTTTCTCGCACAACAATTTCAATCTCTCGCAATAGTGCGCTCATGACGAAACGATTTTGGTATCCGGGAAGGAGATCGATGGTTCCAAAATCACAAGTCAAAAGCCGCGATTTACCCCAACTGATCTCCCGAAAGTGAAGATGCACGTGCCCGACGATGCGCGTGTCGTGTTTCAGTAGAAGTCGTTGCCCGAGTTTTCCATCGTTGACTTCTAGCTGATCCTGAAAATCAACCGATGGCAAGCGTTGCAACTGGTTACAAAGAAAATGCTCTATGGCAGAACGATCACTCGAATTGGCCAGCGTCGCTTGCAGCGAGTCGCTTGACGAATTGAAAGTCGGCTCTGCTCCGGAACCGGACACAATGGCCATGCAGGAATCTCTCGTTCGGGCCTTTACGAGACCCGCCGCACCCCTCGCCGACCCGACCTGCCATCCCGCGGTATCTTCGATTTGAACCGGCGGAATGCCTCCTAGCAGATACGTTCAACCTACAACGAATGGCGAACGGTGTCTAGGAGAAATTCAGCCAATAAATGCTCTGGAAAAAGACAAAAAGCGTAGTCCCGAGCGCCCAAGATCGTGTCAGCTTGCATTTTTTTGATTAGGTTTTTTCGTTTAGTTTCTGTTGCCTGGGCCAACCGAAGGGCAAACGGTTGAATCGCACGGTTGCACCGTTCAATGGCCTCGTGACGGGTCGAACCATTTTCATTCGTCAACGGCGTATCAAGCCATTGTTTTTTCTCTTTAATCCACGCCTGGCATTGCGAGGAAATGGGAACATCTCCAGAGCTTTTCAACAGGCGATCAGGATTAAAAACGAAATCTCGCAGGCTTGCATCGCAGCGGCGAATTTCCTCAACCGTTACGCCCGAGCCTTCTAGCGGTAATCGAAGGGTTCCTGAAACCACCATATATCCGGGTGGCTGAAAACCGAAAAAACGGTCAATTATTGTGTCGGTAAGACGATCGTAATTCGCTCCTCCGATCCCATGGACAAATAAATCACCGCAAAACAAACGTGCGAACATCGTGGTCATCAGCGCTCGAGAACGGATATGTATTCCCTGAGATTCAGCCTCAGCCAATTGCTCAACTGCCGTGTGTAAATCACCTTCCGGCGTTGCCTGAATCGCGAAGGTGACGCCCTTGTTACCGGCAAGTAATAATTGATCACCTTGATACTGGCAATGCAGTGGTTGCCGCTGCGGATCTTCATCTGCCCAAATCCAGAACGGCGCCTGCAACCCGCTTTCCCCCGATGCTAGATCAGGCACTGGGTGGGCATGATTTCGCAGGCGATTCTGCTTTCGATATTCAAAAAGTGCGCTGTTATATATTTCGTGAAAACGTGGCAAATGTGCAAGAATATGGGCAGTGAACCAGCGAAACGCATCGCCCTTACAAATTTCACTTTGGGGCAACTCCAAAGTCTGCAAACCCCATCCTGCTTCAAACTGATGTCTGGCCTGAGCAAGACACAAACCGACCTGACGGACATTTTTTGCTCTCTCTATGACTCGCGGCCAGTAGTGATCGATAAACGGATCATTGATCAGGGGTGCAACCCGCTCTCGTACCCGATCACCAAAGCTGTCAAATTCAGCGTTATCACGGATTTGCCAAGCTTCATAGGAAACTCGCTCAGATCGATGCTCGAAGGGAAGATATTCCACCGTCGGTTTGGTGAGACTGCCTCCGGGAACATGGATTCCCAGACTTTTTGGCACATCCGTATCGATCAAGATTTGCAGCGCGACTCCCGCATTTTCTCGTGCCCAGCGATCGATTACAAAATTTTTCGCCCAAACCCCGGGATGAAAAAGTTCCGGCTGATGCCCACCGAGGATGATCGGGCCTCGAAATCCTTCCGTACGTTCCTGCAGTTCCCGCGGTAAGGAGACATTACGGTAAGCACGGGTATATCGAATGGCCTTTTGGAGTAAATCAGCTCGACATAATTCCAGCAACTCAGAGAAACGATAGCCCTGGAAGTCATACCCTTGATGCGCTTCATCTTTCCACAGTAACTCTCTGTTACTATTTAAACTTGATGTCAGTTGGTTCGGGGCAGGCCCGACATACAGTGATCGATCTTCTTCGGGCACCACCCAACGCGTGTGACCGATCTTCTGACTTGCCACGGTCATTCGGTTGAATCTCCACACAGAGGTACCCTTCCTTGATTATCGGATTCGCACGCAACCTCACGCATACTCTCTTGCAGAATCTGATGATAATAACGAAGCCGTGTTTCCCCGTCGTCAAGCGATCCACCAAACGATCGCTTCTCTGCCAGATAAACCAATGGGACTGGAATTTCTACAATATTCATATCGGCAGCGGCGGCACGCACCCACAACTCCAGAGGCATTGCATAGCCATTTTCGGAAGTTGTTAAACGTGACAAGCTTGAAACGCGATACGCTTTAAAACCACAAAAAGCGTCTGTTAGGCGTAGACCAAGTTGTTGATTAAGCTGGCGAGTCAGTTGCATGTTAATACTTCGACGTTCTTCCGGGGGCACTCCATCTCCCGAAAAACTTTTCAAATATCGACTTCCTGAAACTATATCAACTGGCCCGCACTCGGTAGATTTTTCATAAGTCGCAACAAATTCTGGAATTCTCTGTGGTTCATGTTGGCCATCGCAATCGATTGTAACCAACACGTCGTAGCCTCCCCGCTGTGCAAAGTCGAATCCTGATCGCAACGCCGCACCATAGCCTTGATTCGCCGAGTGGGTGACGACAAAGATGCCTTCTTGCTCACGCAATATATCGGCTGTCCCATCTGTTGATCCGTCATCGACAACCAATACATCCTGCGCATGCTGTTTTACGCATTGCAGAACCTGATCGACATGCTGTCGCTCATTAAAAACCGGCAACGTGGTAAGAACACGGGAGGCCATTGGTATCTACTTTCTGACTTTGGCGAGGACGACCCTCCATTCTAGGCAGCAGTTAATGTGTCGAGAATAGGTGGAACCACAAGATCGGCAGAGAGACCAAAAAAGTGTACCTTCTGTAGCGATTTTTTGGTCGCTGACGCCCTGCGGGACCTCAATCTGGAGACTGAAAACGCCACCGCTCCGCTCACGAGGGTTCGCCCCAAAATCTGTCAATAAAATCAACATCGGCGAGCTGCGCGATCAGCGAATGATTTGCCGCTGGAAAATCAAGCGAAGACAGTTGTTCCAGGCCAACCCAGCGGAAAGGTGAAGTCACGGATCCAAAACGTTCCGGGGGACGACAAGCAAAGAACGAAAGATGCAATTCGAGATGAGGGTCACTCGCCTGCTCACCAGGATTCTCGCCAATAGGATAGCGATGGAGGACTTCCGCACAGGTTCCGAGAACGATTACCTCTAAGCCGGTCTCCTCCCTGCACTCCCTCACGGCAGCAGCAGCAGGAGTCTCTCCTGGGTTGATCTTGCCCCCGGGAAACTCCCAGAGTCCCGCCAATGCATCGCCATCTGGCCGTGGCCCGATCAAAACCTCTCCCGAAGCATAGAGAACAGCTATGGCAATCCGTTCCATGACCGACTCACGCGGAATAGCCTTCAAGCAAGCGGCCTGGTGATCCCATAATGTTATAGCCCGCATCAACGTGAAGAATTTCTCCGGTTACACCAGCGGCGGCAGACGAGAGGAGAAACGACCCGGACTTCCCAACCTCTTCATGCGTAATGTTGCGATTAAGTGGCGCCATTTTTTCATAAAGTAAAAGCATTTCTTCGACTCCCGCTCCGCGTCCGGCCAGGGTCTTTACCGGGCCCGCGCTCACAGCATTTACCCGAACGCCTTGGGGCCCTAGGTCATACGCTAGATATCGAACAGATGCATCGAGTGCCGCCTTGCAGATCCCCATGACGTTGTAGCCAGGCACCGCTTTTTCTCCACCGAAGTAGGTCATGGTTAAGACACTGGCATTCTCCGAGAAAATATTTCTGGCTGCATTACATACAGCCATCAAGCTATAGACGCTGATTTCCATCGCCATCTTGAAACCATCACGACTTGTCTCGACTGTATCTCGCTTAAGGTCCTCCAGGCTGGCAAATGCAATGGAGTGCAACAGAAAATCGATCGTTCCAAATTTTTCTTTAGCCTCCGCCATGACCGCCTCGATATCTTCATCCTTACTGACATCCATGGGTACTAAAAATTCCGCCTGCTCGCAGTCGTCGGTAAGCTTAGCAACCCTTCTTCGGTTACGTTGCCGTTCATCGTCCGGACGATCAGGCAAATGAGAAAATCCACACACTCCGCCCTCAGACATGATCTGCTGGGCAACCGCCCAGGCAATCGAATGGTCATTTGCTACACCAAGAATCAAACCTTTTTTGCCGTCAAACAGGCCCATCGCATTCGCTCCCTTCTCGCTTACCCTTCCGTTTCGCATTCATTCGGTCGAGGCCGTGCATACGGCACGCCCATGTACGAATCGGTCGAGAAACAGATCGTTGACCCCTCGTACCCCAAGGAGGCATCAAAATAACCCCAATGGCGTATTCACTCAACGGACCCCAAAAGGGCAAAGAAATACAAATGGGGTGTTCCCCACCCTAAACCCAGCTGATTCGATGCACGCAATGCTAGCAAATTCAACGATCTCTGCAGAGAAATAACGATCCTTGCGTTGCTCTTTTCGGGGGGGCTGGCTACAATCCCGACCCGGCGAAAAACCAACCCTCTCGACATCAAGGAAGATGCATCGATGAGCATGGAAGTCCCTCGATATCAGAGGCCCGATCGGCCCACAGAACTTCCTGCGCTAACGCCTTTTGAACAACTTCGTTATGCCAGGGAAATCATTCAATTGGAAGCAGATGCGCTGGGAGAATTATCCGAGCGATTGAATGCCGACTTTCTTACCGCGGTTTCTCATGTGTTTCAATGCGAGACGAATGTCATCGTCACCGGCATGGGAAAAGCGGGCTTGATTGGCCAGAAAATAGCGGCAACGCTCGCATCAACCGGCACTCGGAGTCACTTTTTAAATCCGGCGGAAGCCTTTCATGGGGATTTAGGACGCATCCACAAGGATGATGTGGTCCTTGTTCTGTCTCAGAGTGGAAAAACTGAGGAAATCGTGCGGTTACTCCCCTCTCTTGCCTCGCTTGAAACCAAGGTATTGGCCATCACACGCGATCGACAAAGCCCTCTCGGTGCCGCAGCCACCGTGGTGCTTGAATTGGGCCCCCTGCAAGAAGCATGCGCATTAGGCCTGGCCCCGAGCACGAGCACAACGGCCATGCTGGCCTATGGAGATGCAATTGCACTGGTCGCCAGTCGGATGCGTAACTTCCGTCGAGAAGACTTTGCCCGATTCCATCCTGGAGGAAGTTTGGGCGCCCAGTTGGCTCACGTGGAGCAACGGATGCGTCCCCTCGATCAATGTCGCTTGGCAGAACAACAAGAGACTTTACGAGAAGTATTAAGCACGCGGGCTGTCCAGGGACGAAGGAGCGGTGCGGTCCTTATTGTGGATGCTGCCGACCGCCTCGTTGGCATTTTCACTGACAGTGATCTGGCACGATTGTTTGAATTGCGGCGTGAAGTCGCTCTGGATCAGCCGATTGGTACAGTCATGACAACACGACCGATCCTTGTACCTGCCGGATCGATGTTGCGCGATGCAATGACGATCATGGCTGAACGAAAACTGAGCGAACTGCCGGTCATCGATGCGGATCGCAAACCGGTCGGTTTGCTAGATATTACCGATTTAATGAGCGATGAACCTCCGGCGGCTATTTCGGGCGATCCGACTACAAAACACTCGACGTTGAACGGCCTGCGAATATTGAAGCAAAACGATGATATTGAGTGCGATATCGATGTATCTCTGCCCTCCGACTGATCTCTCAAAAGCGCCGCAGGTTGTACTTTTTCATGTCTTTTGAACAAAAAGCAAGCAACATTTCTCTGATCTTGAGCGATGTGGATGGTGTACTCACAGACGGGGGCATCATCTTCGACAACGAGGGAATTGAAACAAAACGATTCCATATTCGTGATGGCCTGGGAATCAAAATCTGGCAGCGAGCAGACAGGCATTTTGGAATTATCACAGGTCGTTCTTCCAATGTTGTACAAATTCGAACCCAAGAGTTAGGGGTTGGAATTGTACGCCAGGGATTCGAGGAAAAGCTTCCTATCGTTCGCGAAATAATATCTGATTTATCACTGTCTTCAGATCAGGTTTGCTACATCGGTGATGATTTGCCAGATATTCCGGCAATGCAACATGTGGGATTGCCTGTGGCCGTTTCCGATGCAGCGATTGATGTCCGAAATGTAGCCGCTTACATCACTGAGTCACTTGGAGGCCACGGCGCGGTACGCGAGGTGATAGAACGCATTCTGCGAATACAGGATCGATGGGCAGAGGCCGTTCGAAAATTTTCATCCAACGCTCACTGAGATCCGTTTAGAAATTTCCGAGTGAAAATTCAAGCCCAAGGCCGAATACAACTCTACATGCAAATATGATGGCCAAACGTTTATTTCATACCCTGACTAGTTTTGTTGTGGTGTTCGTTCTTTTTGCGATGTACCGCTTTTTGCTCGCACCGCTGATGCTCCCGGAACAGGTCGAAAACGTTATGCGGCCACAGGCTGTCGACATCGCAGCAACACCACCCCAGATCAAAAGACTTGCAGAATTCTTTCACGCAGACGAATGGGAAAGTCAGCAACCCATCGTGATTGAAAAACCTGAATTCGCTGTGTTGCTCCAGAGTTATGAGAGCACCGCGGATGATCAACTGCGAATTAACCCCTGCACATTTATCTTTTTTCCAGAAGGCCGCCCCAGCGATAATCACGAAAAGCCGGTCGTTATTTTGAGGGCGCCGGACGGCGCCATTTTGGACTTTGAGGGTGGTTGTGATTTAGCACGCGCGAAAATTGGAAAACTGCAAGGTGGGCGACTCCTTGGAAAAGTGACAATCAACCACCGGGACCCTGAAAATGATCCGGAAAAACATTTCTCTTTGGTCACTCGCGACGTTGAATTGCGCGAGGATCGATTATGGAGTCGTCAGGATGTTGTATTCGAATTTGGGAAAAATAAGGGTCGCGGAAGAGGGTTACAAATGCAATTCAACCTGGACCCGCAAAGCGGTGGAGGCGATGAAGAAACCGACCTCCAGACGGTGAGGCGTGTGGAACTCTTCGAGAATGTGCATTTATTCTTGAACATTCCCGCGAAACCGGTGCTTCCAAAAGATCCCTTTGCAACCGCTGTTCCAAACAAGCCCAGTTCCGACGGCAAGGAGACTCTCGTCGAGGTTAAATGTAGAGGACGTTTTCGTTGGGACAGCGAAAAATTGATTGCAAATTTTGAGGATCAAGTCGATGTCACTCGTCATCACCCAGAAGCATTGCCTGATCGATTGACATGCGACAACCTGGCAATTCATTTTGAAAGAAAATTAAATCCGTCTAACTCGAACCCGGTGAACAGTTCCAATATCGTAAAAAATATTGATCCGGTTTTTCTGATTGCAGACGGAAGTCCTGTTCGAATTGCCACCCCCTTATGGCAAGCAACGGCACAGGGAAACCATCTGGAGGTGGACTTAAAAACACAACGACTGATTTTAAAGGGTGAGCAACCGGTCTCTGTGACCCATCAACAGAGTTCACTTACTGCCCTGGATATCGATTATCTCCCAGGAAGCCAAGGTGCTCTCGGCACGTTGCGAGCGGTTGGCCCGGGTCGTCTCGTTTCTGCCGGGGGCGACGGAGGTGGATCGCCCGTCGAAGTCAGTTGGAAACAAAACCTGGAAATGAAACCTCAAGAGCAGGGTCAAGTCATTTCGATTCTTGGTGGCGGTCGCATCCAACATGCGGATGCCAATGCGTTACAAGCGGAAAAAATTTGGCTTTGGCTCGACCGTCTTCCCCAGTCGGATACGCAGTTCGGCAAAGAGAACAAAAATGCGCGTGACCAGTGGATTCCTCATTCGGCTCTCGCGCTCGATAACGTGCGGATGCACGGCGAAAATCTATCCGCGATATCCGATCGACTCGAAGTATGGTTCGAGCAGCGGACGCTTGGCGATGTCAATTCTCAGGGAGTATCCGATGGGCAGAAAAGGTTCTGGAATCCAACACAAACCGTAAAAAACGATTCGAGACCAAATGAAAGTTCGCAATCAGGTAAAAGCAACAGTCATTACCATATTCGCGGCGATCTCATTCAACTCACGCTGGCAATGTTCGGGCAAACCCGACCAACACCGACCGCTGCAAGTGTTTCCGGTAGCGTTGAGCTCACGGAAAAAGGTACGGATCAACCTCCGATCACAGTGCGTGGCGATCACCTTGACCTATTTGACGCCGATACCGAGGATGCCGTTGTTTCACTGACCGGTCGGCCGGCACGAGCAACTGGTCGCGCCGCATCGATAATGGGTAATACACTTCATCTCGAGCGTGGCAGCGGCCGGATGTGGGTTCAGGGTAGCGGAGCGATGCAAATTCCATTGAACCA
>JAYYJN010000195.1:0-4553 GCA_036146215.1 Planctomycetota bacterium | reverse complement strand
GGCAAAGCGAGTCCTGCAAAATTGGGTGACGGATTACCCGCACATCAGTAAAATTGTGCAGGGTGTCCCGCTTGTGTTGACTATGGTCGATTTGCAACATGCCAACGGCCTTGTCAAATGCGGTGGCGCAAGTATCCTATTTTCTAAGATTCGAAATGCGTTTGTTCCCTGCCCGGCGCAGCCAACGGCCCAATCCTTCGCCACCGCCCGATAAATGATGAGGCGTCCATGGCCCTCCTGTCTGAAGTTTTACGTCCGGGCCGCTTTCGCGTGCTCTTTGTGAGCGGCGAGGGTCCAGAGGTGACCCGGCTCAAGCGGCTTGGCCTCTGCGAGCAGCACTCTGTTGAGGTTGTCAGCACCGGCAATCCGCTGATTATTTCGGTCGCTGGGACGCGACTCGGAATCTCGCGTAGCGTGACCGATCAGATTTCGGTCGAACCCGACATCGATCAGAGTGTCCGCTCAGACGAGGATAGCCGATGAGTATAGTCGCCACGGAGCCCTGCATTGCCATGGCTGGCAATCCTAATGCCGGTAAGACGCTTCTTTTTAACCGCCTCACCGGGTTGCGAGCCCAAACGGCTAACTATCCCGGTGTAACGGTTGATTTCCGCAAGGGGTCAGCTCGACTTGGCGAAAGACGGGTCGAGCTGATTGATTTGCCCGGACTCTACAGCCTCGATCCGCTCAGCGCCGAGGAGCAAGTCGCCCGGGATATTTTGACAGGTGACATGGATGACGGGCCCGATGTGTCTGCGGTGCTATTGGTTCTCGATGCCACCCAACTGCAACGCAATCTGTTTTTAGCCAGCGAAATTCTGGAGCTACATCGGCCGACGGTCGTTGCTCTGAATCTGATCGACGCTGCCCGCAGCAGCGGCGCCGCAATCGATTGCGATGTTCTTGCAGCTGAGCTGAAGTGCCCGGTCATTGCAGTGAGCGCGAAAACCGGTGAGGGGATAGAAGCACTCAAGGCTGAACTTGCAAAGACCGTCGCCGATCCACTCGCCGTGGTCGATCCGTTTCCGTGCTGTACGACGGGTTGCAGCGGATGCCACTTTGCGGCGCGATTTGACTGGGCAGAGAAGATCACTGCCGCCACGAGTCGTCCCTCCACCCGACCGGGCGTAATGTCAGCCGCGATCGATCGGGTGCTGACGCATGCCGTATGGGGTGTTGTCGCCTTCATCGCTTTGATGCTTGCTGTGTTCTATATGATCTTTTCTTTCGCGTCGCTGCCGATGGATCTGGTCGATGGCGCATTTGCGGATCTAAGCGGTTGGGTCGAAGGCGTTGTGCCGTCGGCGAAGAACGCGCCGATTCTTTGGACGACGGCAGTTTTTTCCTTATCAATGCTCATATTTTGGGTCGGTTACCGATTGGCCCTTGTCTCCTGGAATTGGTTGAGCAGTAGCATTGCTGCTGGTGTCTCCGCAGCAGTCGCGTGTTTGCCAGCCGATGGACTGCGGAGCTTGCTTGCGGATGGCGTGGTGGCCGGTGTGGGAGGCATGCTGATCTTTCTGCCACAGATATGCATTCTGTTTTTTTTCCTTTCACTGCTCGAAGACAGCGGCTATATGGCTCGAGCCGCATTTGTGATGGAACGTCTGATGCGTCGTGTGGGACTTCCGGGCAAGGCTTTTGTCCCGATGCTTTCTGCCCACGCCTGCGCGATTCCAGGGATCATGTCTACGCGCGTTATTGAAAACTGGCGGGATCGGCTGACCACTATCCTCGTGTTGCCACTGCTCACATGCTCTGCGCGATTGCCGGTTTATGCCATGATTGCGGCGCTTCTTTTTTCAGCCTCTCCAATCAATGCAGCATTGGTGTTTGTTGGGGCCTACTTGCTCGGCATCGTTGCCGCGCTCATCTCGGCTTGGTTACTTAAGAAAACAATTCTCCCAGGGGAAGCCGAGCCGCTGGTGATTGAGTTGCCTGCCTATCGGCTGCCGAGCCTGCGGAACGCGCTGCTCACCGTACTCGATCGGGCGATTATCTTTGTTCGGCAGGCGGGTACCGTGATTCTGGTTATTTCGGTTGTGCTCTGGGCGTTGGCCTCCTATCCGAAGATCCCGGCAAGTGAAATGGCGCAGATTGAAAAGGGGGCTGCAGCCGGTGGTGAAGATGCAGTGGGCCAGCGTGTGGCTCAGGCAGAAATTGAATATTCGGTGGCGGGGCGGGTAGGGCGTTGGGTCGAACCGGTCTTCGCACCGCTAGGGTTTGACTGGCAGATTAATATCGGGGTGATGACCTCGTTTGCAGCCCGCGAGGTGGTCGTTTCGACCTTGGCAATCGTGTATGGGATTGGAGAGGACGCAGCAGAGGATAAAACCACCTTGATCGAGACGCTCCGCCGGCAAAAGCGGCCCGACGGAAGTCCCGTGTTCACCACTGCGACCAGTTTGAGCTTTTTGGTCTTCTTTGTGCTGGCCATGCAGTGCTTGCCGACGCAAGCGGTGACCCGCAGGGAAACCGGTTCGTGGAGGTGGGCAATTTTTCAGTTCACCTTTATGTCGTGCCTAGCTTACCTCGCATCATTGGTGACGTATCAGGTCTGCCATCTTGCAGGGCTGGGCTAATTCTCGCCCGCGCGGTCACTGCCCGCTAGCATTGATTTTTTTCCGATGATTCAGCAGTCCGGCTTAATGCCGCTCTCTCCCGCCCGGATTGCCGTCGCCTTATATCCTCAAAATCACTTCTTTTTGCTTGCTTGAGATCGCGGTGAGCTTCCGCCCGGCGTCCCGCAGCATCGCAGTAAAGAAATCGCACAAACATTTTGTCCGGTGCTAACAACAGATGGCAATCCTTCAGAGGAACAAAGAGACTTCGATGCGAGGCATACGATGATATGTATCTCACCGGCCAAACCTTTAATCACACCAGTCACAAGCAAAGCAGAAATCAAGGAAATTCAGAGATTTCGTTATAGAATTCTATCGGACGAGTTTCAGTTGGACTCGATTGATGGTGTCGATCATCGGCGGCGTATGATTGACGACCGTCTCGACGAAAAACTTTCACTCTTTGCGGCCTATGTCGGCGGTCGTCTCGTGGGCACCATTCGCTGCGGCCAGGTCTCAAAAATGACGCAGAGGCCTGATGTGTTGAGCAAAGCTCTCGCAGCGGGATACGGAAGGGGATACCGCACGGATGAATTGGGTGTCTGTGATCGGTTAGCAATCGCACCTGAACACCGCGGCATGTGGCTGCATTTAGAGCTTTCGACCGCGGCTTGTCACAGTTTAGTCAAAAAGGGGTGTAGGGCCTGTCTTTGTTGGGCACGCCCACGTCTTTGTCGGCTTTATTGCCGGCTTGGATTTCATGATGTGGGCAAAGTCAACGACGATAATCCGAACCGAATTCGCCGGGTAATGCGATTAGAGTTGAATGACATAAAACACTTGAAAAAGGTTGGCTCACCGTTCCAAGAAATTTTGGAAACAGCAAACAGCAACGATTTTTAAACGATGCAACAACACGTTCGAAATAGAAAGGTTGCCAGCGATGAGCGAATTCTCTTCAAGCGTAATGAGCGAACTTGGAACCTACGGCTACGGAGGCTTTCAGGACAATGCGCGAGAGTTAGCGCGGCTTAATTTCCAGGCCGAGGTCGCGTGGCCGATCGAGCGGGCAGCATTGATGCGTCACGGATTGAAACCGCATAGCAAAGTGCTGGACGTGGCCTGCGGCACCGGCACTATCACTCGCCAAATCGCGACTTTATTGCAAAGCGGAAGTATCATTGGGATCGATCTCAATGATTCTCTGCTCCATGAAGCACAGGCAAAGGCGATATCGCCAGGTGCGAAAATTTTCTCATTTCAAAAGGGTGACGTCTATCGCCTGGATCAAACAGCACAATTCAATTTTGCGTATGCTCGCTTTTTGTTCCAGCATCTCGCCCGCCCGGTTGCCGCGCTACGTTCCATTCGAAGTGCGTTGCAATCGGGTGGTCGCGTGCTGATTGTTGATGTCGATGATCGAGATCTTACCTGTGCCCCGAGCAACGATGAATTCACTCAGTTCCTTGCCGAAGCTGCACGCTATCAAAGCAATGGCGGTGGGAATCGAATGATTGGCCGCGCGCTGCCGGACTTATTGCAGCAGGCTGATTTTCGCGATATCCGTCACGAAACGATCCGATTTGACAGTGAGCAATTGGGCTTGGATCAATTTCTGGAGTTGACCACTTCGTTCAAACTAGAGCAGTTCCCCGCAGAAGATCGCGAGAAAGCTGATCGATGGCTTTCAAATATCATCGATCAGTTGCAACTCCGGCGGGCTCGATTGCAGATTGATATTCACTGTGTGAGTGGAGCCCGGTAATTTCTGCTGCGGTGAATCGCGGGAAATGCCAGCAAGAATTAAATCAGCGAATGCAGAACAGGCGATTACCGGTCCGGAGAAAAATCGCACCATCATCGACCGCTGCCGCATAGAGCACTCGGCCACCACGCGCGGGCGCTGCGGTCGCCGATTCGCCCTCTTCGGCATCGGTAGCCAGTTCATTGACTGCTAATTCTTCAAAAACATTGCCCGCCTTGATGACC
>JAYYJN010000194.1:0-6217 GCA_036146215.1 Planctomycetota bacterium | reverse complement strand
TCTTGAAACACGACAGGAAATAAATCGCGTAAAGGCTGATATTCGGGGGCGTGACTCCAATTCTGAATCAGACTCCCTGCGTTCACGACGCCAGGGATCAAGATCAGGCCGCCTGCCTCATCCGCGACCCAGTCTTCCAGCGTTTCGGCGACTTGCGGACCGAGTCGATCCCATTCCGGATCCATGGCAACGACCACATCGTAATTCGCAAGCGTCTCTCGATCCGGGAATGAGGTGAGATAGGCAGGATCGTCCAAACCGCTCTCCAGGCGGCTCTGCAGCAGCACATCCAACTCAATCTGTTTGGAATCGCGTTTCAGCAGATTCCGCAAGAATTGATATTCGCGAGAAGGCCCGCCGGCAACCAACAGCACGCGTGTCGGTTTTCCCTCGACTTGAATTTGAAATCTTCGCCGACGACTACTGGATATTTCATCATCCGTTTTCATTGGATTCTCGCCGCGAAGCGAAAGATCCCACTCGTAGGTGTAACGACCGGGGTTCTGCAGCGGTGCTATTTCGATCGTAACGGGAATTATTTCTCCTGCATCTGGGCCCAGTAGCACTTCCATTTCATCTTCAAACAAACCAGAATCGTTTGACTCCGATGCATCTTCTGATGTCAACTGACGCAGTCGCAGCGTGGCTCGGCGTCCCTCCAGTCCCTGACTGCGAATGTATGCGGTCACCTCCAGTGGATCGAACGGATAGGCCCGTTCAGGCGCGGCAAAGTCAACCAGACGCAATTCCGGCGGTGGTTCAACCTGGCCCATTCCAATGGAGTAGACCGGCACATTCGCCTCGCCGAGTCGTTGCGCGGCCAGCGATAAATCGCTACCCGCCGTCTGCACCCCGTCACTGAGTAAAACAATCCCGGCTAAGGGAACCCCGCGACCGCGGGTGCGCAATTTTTCCAAAGCATCACCCAGTCGAGTATCGCCACCGGTGGCTCGTAGCAGGGCCGGCCATTCTGCATCAGGAGATTCGTCCACCGCTGCTGTTGCGGTTTCTTCAACCCTCTCCGTTTCACTCTCCGTCGCAGCGGTCGCTGTCGGGTCACGCCAGGGCAGGGTGGCAATCGCCAGCGGGGTCGGATCTTCGTCAAAGCGATAGACAAACACGTCGTGCACTTCTCGAAGTTGATCCAAAAAAGGACCCGCTTCCAGACCGCGTTTTATCCGCGAAAGCCGCGCTTCCCGCGAGGGATCGGTTGCGGTTGCCTGCGGTGGATCTACCGTGAGTGCAGCTACATCCTCACGGCCCATACTCTGGCTCGTATCGACCAGAACAAAGACCTGGGAGCGATCGGTGACCTCACGGGTCGTCCGCCATTGCGGCTCCAGATAGACCAGAAACAAACCGAAGAGCGCCAAGGTGCGGAGTCCAATCAACACCGCTGCCGGCTTTCCACCCAGTTCTTCGCAGTCACGTCGGACCATCACGACGGTATTCCAGATCAACAAAAACAGGACCACGAGCGGCAGTATCCAATCCCAGGGCCCGGTCAGTGCGCGACCAAACTCGAAATAAGTATGCATACCGCCGGTCGTTGCCAGGAGGTCATCGAACATTACCCTACCCTCAATGTGCGGTGATTGCTTGAGCGATGGTAGCTTGCTCCGTACGCAATCCATTGCTCAAACGCCAGCACGCCGGCCAGCAGCATAAAAAACCACCATTGCTCCGCAAGTGGAAACCCCGCTTCGCTCTGCTCAGAGATCAACAGCGCATCCGCACTACGATATTCGTAGGGAATATCACCGAGCAAACCTCGCATCTGCCCCTCATCGACCACTTGCAGATCACGTTCACTCCCTGGCGGGTTGTACGCCTTACAGGTCACCACGATATCTCCATCGAGTCGGTTGCGGCGAATTTCATAGACACCGGGGATCCTGGTTTTACCGAATTCGGCGGTTCGCTCTGCCGGATCCTCACCGGTTGCCTTCGCAGCCACCTGAACCGATCTTGATCGACCCTCCTGTGGATCGCGTGGCGTCGTGAAACGAACCAACGGCTGGAACGATTCAGTCGGCACTGAGGTCCGTAGCACATCGCCCGATTCCTTCGGATCCGATCGAGTCTTTGGTTCACCCAGGTAGACCAGCGTGTCAAGCGCCCAGAGCACAAAGCTAGGATCTGCCAAGCCCCAGTTGTGCCAGCGGGGAGCGGCGGTGGAAAGCATGGCAAGCACGCTACCGCGTCCCAATTTTTTTTCCACCAACCAGGGGGCACCGTTACGCAACTTCGCCAACACAGAAACAGCTGGGTCTCGCGATGCATCCCACGTCGGATCCACCGCATAATAACGCGCAACATCAATCGCTTGCAGCCAACTGTTGAGAGTTCCACCGAAAATACGGGCAAAGATCGGATGCTCCACATCCACGTTCAAGGCGGGAACTTGCTGCGAACGATCACTCAGTAAGGTTGCCGGAGACTGGAGTGGCACCGGGAACAGACCTTCCCCGTCCCGATAGAGCTGTTGATTGACCGCCGCGCGATCCGTTTGAGGCCCCGCAAAGAAGACAACGCCGCCGCCTTCACGTACATATTGCTCAAGGCGTTCGATCTCGACCTGATCAAGGCTCGCGATATTCATCATAAAAATTGCATGGTAGCGATCAAGCACGGCATCACGAAGAAATGCAGACCGCTCGACTTGGACCTGAGCGCCGGTCTTAACCTCCGGAGAAGGCGCCAGCGCGAGCCGCAAAAACAGCGACTCATCCTCACCCCCATCGTCAATAATCAGAACCGGTACCGCATCGACCACATCGACCACGGTCCAACGCTGATTGTCAAGCAAGAGTGGATCATCAGTAATCCGCGCACTGACGATATGGTTACCCGCTTCTTGAAAAATGACGTCAAAAAAACCATCCACCGCCTCACCCGGTTCAATTTTTTCGAGCCGAACGGCGCCGAGTGAGGCCGGGTCCTCGGCATCTGCCTTCGAGGGTGCCCGCTGCGTTAACTGCACGGGTATGTTTCGAGCGATCGAATTCCCGAAGTTCGTCACCTGCACCCGCATCCGAAGTGCCACTCCGGTGACTTGCGGACCGGGCATCGGCGTTAATGCGGTAATTGCGAGATTGTCGTGCGGTCCATCGACACATTGAATCAATTCAAGTTGCACGTCGTTTTCGGTTAGTCGCTCCAACTGCTGAATCAACGCCCCACCTTCTTGCCACTGCGCGGTGCGAAAATCAGAAAGCAAATACAGGATCATTTTCTCATCCTTCGCTGGTTCCACGATTTTTTCGACTGCATCGATCGCCTCAAATGGCGAACTGCCACTTGCCGTGAGCGATAGCTCATCCACCACTTGAGCCCACTGCTGGGAGGTTTTTTTATTTGCCGCCTGCCGTAATATTTTTGGAGAACGCCCTTCGATCGCTTCAGAAAAGGGTAAAAGCGTAATCGCCTGCTCGTTCTTTGAATTGCTTGCAAGATCCAGAATCGATTGAATCACCCGCTGGCCTCGCTCGAATGCAGTCATATCAGACTGCTGATCCCCCATGGAGCCACTGTCGTCAAGCAGAACCACATGATGCACCTTTGAGCCGCCGAGCCATTGGCTCCAAGTATTCTGCAAAATTGGCCCCGCTAATAAAAACGCGATCGCAGCGACCGCGAGCAGGCGAAGCAACAGTAACAAAAGCTGCTTGAGTCGCACGGATGTCTGATTTTTTCGTTTACTCTCCAGCAAAAAATCCATCGCCGCCCATCGCACCCGTTGGTGCCGGAGGAGATGAATTAAATGGATCGCGGCCACCACCGCCAGAAAAGGCAGCAGATAAACTGAAATCAGAGCCGGGAAGGTAAGTGACATATTTTTTGTGATGTGTAAGGAAAACTTCAGGAACGACGCTGCATCCCCATCCGCCGATGCAAATAGGCAGCCAGCACAGCACTCAAAGGCTGGCTGGTGCGGATCAATTCATAGTCGCAGGAGTGACTCGTGCATCCCCGTCGTACCTGCTGCAAAAATTCCGACATTGCCTCAAGATAACCATCGCGGAGGGCGCGCGGGTTACAGGAAAGTTGCGACGCAGTCTCAAGGCCTTCAAACCGTGTAGGGCCATTGAACGGAAAATCGAGTTCATCGTCATCGAGAAGGTGCAACACCAAGACATCGTGACCCCGTTTTCGCATAAGCTTGAGCCCCCGCAAGAGACCTTCCGTATCGGCCAGCAAGTCCGAGATCAAAATCATCATGCCACGGCGGGGCACCTCCTCGGCAACTTGACGAAGGATCGGATAAAATTCGGTCTTCTCGCGGGGCACTCCTGCGACTAGCGCCCGCGTTATGGCATCAAGATGATTCTTTTTGCTTCTTGCCGGGACCTGAAATCGGATATCTGCATCGAAAGCAACACACCCTACCGAGTCTTGTTGTCGCAAAAGCAAGTAGGCCAGACTGGTCGCCGCCGTACAACCATAATCATATTTCGAAAGAGGACCCGTACCGTATTGCATGCTCCCTGAAACATCGACCAGCAACGAGACCGGCATGTTCGTGTCGTCTTCAAACTGCTTGACATAGAACCGATCCTGCTTCGCCCAGACCTTCCAATCGACATGTCGCAAATCGTCCCCGGGGACATACTGCCGGTGCTGAAGGAACTCCACTGATTGCCCGAACCGCGGACTTCGGTGAATTCCTGACAGGAACCCCTCGACCACACGATGGGCACGCAATTCGAGACGACTGATACGAGCAATCGACTCAGGATGCAAATATTTCCTGGAATCGGGCATGACTGGTCAGTTCGTCCTCCTGGGCGGGCGTTTCCTCGATCAAGCGATCTATAATGTTGTCCTCATTGACCCCTTCACTCTGTGCCGTGAAGTTCACGACAAGACGATGCCTCAAGACAGGCTTGGCCAGCGCCTGGATATCCTCGGTCGCCACGTGTGCCCGACCATGCATCAAGGCCCTGGCTTTTCCACCAAGAATCAGGAATTGAACGGCACGCGGACCCGCGCCCCAGCTTACTTGATCGGTCACAAATTCAGGAACACCCACCTCACCAACCCGCGTCTGACGGACCAGCGACAGGGCATATCGGACAACGTGGTCCGAAACTGGAACTCGGCGAACCTGTCGTTGCAAATCAAGGATTTGTTCTGCCGAAAGAACGGGTTCGACATTTGCATCCAATTCGCCGGTGGTCCGCCTTGCGATTTCGAACTCTTCCTCGAAATTCGGATAGTCGACAAAAACCTTGAACATAAACCGATCCTGCTGCGCTTCCGGCAGTGGGTAGGTTCCTTCCTGCTCAATCGGATTTTGCGTTGCCAGAACAAAAAATGGATCGGCCAGCGCGTGCTGGACCCTGCCGACCGAGACTTGTCGCTCCTGCATTGCTTCCAAAAGTGCGGCCTGAGTTTTGGGTGGTGTCCGATTGATCTCATCAGCCAGGACCACATGACTGAAGAGAGGGCCTTGCAGGAAGCGGACTTCACGAGCGCCTGACGCCTTGTTTTCCTCAATAATTTCTGTGCCTGTAATATCAGAAGGCATCAAATCCGGTGTGAACTGAATTCGATTAAATGAAAGATCCAATGCATCCGCGAGAGTGCGGATCATCAATGTCTTTGCGAGACCGGGAACACCCTCCAGCAAACAGTGACCACGGCTAAAGAGCGTGATTAGCAATTCCTCGACAACTCCATCTTGACCAACGATTTTTTCAGCCAGTCGCTCCTGGATCATTTCCCGCGCGCTCGCGAGCTTGCGGATCGTTTCCTCGTGTGGACTATTCATCACTGCAAACACCTCGTTTTCTAGCGTCGCCTCAATCCAACGTCTGAGTGGATCATTTGTGGGTGGACTTTAACGCTGATAAATCGGCAACGTTCCGTTTTCCAGCTGTAAAATTGTCAAATTGATTGCCGTCGTGTAGACCGGCCCGATAAATCCCTGAGGCCAGTATCCCATCGACTCATCCCCTGGCACTGTTTCGATCTGCGACACCAATTTGTCGTAGACCTCATCACGATAGGCATCCCAGGTTGTGCCCCCTTCGCGATACATGACCTGGGCGTAGTAGTAGTGCGCATAGTGCCAGTGTCCAAAACTCTTATTGTCGATGTTTTGCAAATTGCGACGGCAATAATCTAACAGGCGAGGGACGTAATCGCTATCGTACTCACCCGCATTGAATAGACAGGCGACGGCGGCTGCCGTGATCGCGGGGCGTCCACCCCC
>JAYYJN010000193.1:0-5275 GCA_036146215.1 Planctomycetota bacterium | reverse complement strand
AAATGAACGAGGAAAGGTTATCCCTCGAAAGGGGGGTCGACCTTGTCTTCCTCTGCCGCGATTCTCAGCTTATCCAGGGCTCGCGACTCGATCTGCCTCACACGTTCCTTGGTAACACCCATACTTTCACCCACTTGTTTGAGTGTGCAGGGCTCGTGTGCGTAATCGAGTCCGAAGCGATTGATGATAATCTTTTGCTCCCTGTCGTCAAGCCGATTTAAGATTTTACGGACCGCGGATTTGCGATGCTCGTGTGCCAACTCTTCACGAAGCCGGTCTCCTCGATTTTCCTGCGTTGCCGCGAAGACCTCTTCATTACTGGTCCGGAATCGGTCCCGTTGTTTCATCTCGTTCGGAATCGATCTAGCAAAATTTTTCATGATTGCCCAACTAGCATACGTGCTGAATTTAAAGCCTCGACCAAAATCAAACTTTTCAGCAGCACGAATCAGCGAGATATTTCCGTCGCTTACCAGTTCGAAGAAATTTTCCTGAGGTCCAACATGCCGTTTGGCGATGGATACCACCAAACGAAGATTCGCCCGAACGATCTGATTTTTTGTGCTCACCGCCGTTGCATGCAGTTGCTCAATTTCTTCCATGACTTTGCTTTGAGGGTGTTCTGCATTCAAATTGTTTCGCAAGCAGCTAGCGCGATATTTGGCAAAATTCAGCTTGCGGAATAAGTGCTGCTCTTGCTCCCGACTCAACAGAGGTACTTCGTAGAGACTTGCCAGATAACTAGGTAAGTCACTCGGTACACGAGCTTTCTTCGTTACATTCTCCGACTTAGGCATCGGCCCCAGTACGGTTTCCAGATTTCTTAATTTTGAAAAGCTCGGATGATTCACGTGTTCAAGAGGTAATTCCAAAATGTGGTTGAACCGCTCCATGGTGACAATGCGATGAATCGTGCTCGCGGAGCGATCAAATTCCTCTGCGATTTGATCAACGGTCTGCCCCTGTTGATGGAGCGTGTATATTTTTTTCCTTATTTCATCATGGAGTGGCGCACTGCCGGTCGGAAAAATGGCCGCCTCAGGATGCAATTGATCGTGCTGTTTCACGGTTCCGCGAATTGTGCCCGGACTTCGTCGAAGCTCTCTTGCCAGTTGTTTCGTGATTTCATTCATCCCGCAACCCGAGAGTGATAGTCGCTTCGCTTCGGCAATGATCTGGTCTCGCTCCTGATCGGTCATTTGTCGAAAGCGGGAACCGCGTTCAATCTGTTTGCGGTTATTGGAGATAAAACGGTCTACTGAACTTTTGAGAAATCCGACTCGTTTCCGCCCCTCGATCACAAATTTGCGACCAATTAAACCCTGCCGCCGCCACCGCGAAATCGTCTTTGTGGACACGTCAAATAGTTGGCTCAGTTGCTCGACCGTATGAACCGGTTCACCGACTGCATCCACCGGCATGGAGGCTGACTCGGTGAGATCTTCGATCAGCTGTCTCAGGTCGTGTGCCGCGTCAGTGGCGTCGAGTGTAACTTCGGTTGCCTGCAACGATGCGGCCTGAGCCTCAGGAACAGCGGCCAATATCATCTGAACCAGACTCGCTGCAGGGCAGGACTGCTGAGGGGGAATTTGGATTAGAGCACGCTCAGCGAGGGCGGCTGCATGAAACTGCACACTGCGGGGAGTGTTCTGTAAAAGAATCTCCAAAAGGTCGGTGAATAAAGCGTGTCTGTACTCGGTGTGCATGGTTGCCTCTTGCGTGATTTGACCGAAGAGGAGGCACAACACTTTAGTAGCGTGATGCCAGCGTTCCCTTGCAACCTCTCAGCCTCAATGTTTGCGATTCCAATGCACGGCAAGTCCTTCCAGCGACCAACCGCTCTTCTGCTCCTTCTGCCAGTGGCTCCTGCGTGTAATTGCCAATCGGCGTTGACTCAGGACTCACCGCGAAAATGAGGTACCGGAGTCCATTTTCCAGCAATTTATTCGCGGCGAACACTCTTTTTTACGCAGCTAAGTCTGATTTGGACGCGAAAAAGTTCATTAAATCAACAAAAAACCGCCCGAATTTTTGCTTTGGAAATAAAGAACTTGGTTTAAACCCACTGCTCAAAGTGAATTAAGAAATTTCTGTCAGGCGAAAAAATCGGCGACCCTCTCAAAAGGGACCCCTCTTATGGGTGGTGTTTTGTTTACTGACATAAGACTTGGTGATAGCAATGAAAACTATTTCCAACTGCGACATCGCAACGCTCTCGGCAACACCCGAAAGTCCTTAACTTCCTGTGGACTTACCACGGAGAAGTGGACGAAGCAAGACAATGGTAAACCACATGCGAATTGTCGTTATCTTCCCATACGGTTAATACGGTGTGCATATGTTTTTTTTGACTCGGCCTTCCAATCACCGATGCATCCCCGTTGTCCTGATGTTTTTCCTGTCACTCCTGTTGTCAGCAGCGAGCAACGGTGAATCCACCGAGCGCGAGTATATGCTACAAACTGGTGACTCCTCGCGCCGAATCGCGAACGTCCGTGTCGAATTCATTGCCAAGGGACACTTGAAGACGCCTGGCGACACGCGTGCTGAGGAAGTTCCGATGCATGTCTCAGCAGAGCTTGCATTTCAAGATCGTTTTCTTGGAGATCTATCGAACCCCCAAGTCGGTCAGTCGCTTTGTGCCGCGCGATATTATGACAACATAAATGTGCAGATGACCGTGGGCGAGCGGAACATGCAGCCTAGTTTCCGCGAAAGTCGGAAACTGATTGGATTGTGTCGTACCCAAAACGGTAGTCTCGATTATTTTTCTGCCGATGGATCCCTCACACGCGACGAACTCGATCTGATACGTCTCCCAGGAGATCGGCAGACATTACCTTTGCTCTTGCCTAAGAATCCGGTGCAAATCGACTCTGCTTGGAAGTTGGAGCCGACGGCAATGGCAGCAATCTTGGGACTGGACGCGGTAGGAGACTGTGATGTGGAGAGTACGCTGACGGGGGTAGAACAAGGTTTTGCTCGCGTCGAGTTTGCAGGTGTCGTACACGGTGCAGTGGCAGGCGTTGCAACAGAGGTTACGTTGAAGGGCCGCTACTATTTTTACTTGCGGCATGGTGAGTTCGCCTCGATGCAAATGGTGACGCGTGAGCAGCGAGATATTGGACATATCAATCCAGGGGTGGACGTCACTGCGCGGTTGAAAATGCGTCTCGAACCACAATCGGACGCGGGGTATCTCTCGGATGCTCGGATCTTGCCATTGCTCGAATTCACGGATCGGAGCATCCGCAAACTACATTACGAGTCAACAGAGCTTGGTCTGGCTTTTGACTATGACTCGGATTGGTATGCCACCGCAGAAGATCGTCGAGCAGTAGTCTTTCGCCAACTCATGCGGGGTGATTTGATTGCACAATGCAACGTCTCTAAGCTTCCCAAAATCAAAAAAGGCAAAGCTTTGACCTTGAATCAATTTGAAAAAGACATTCGTGAAAACCTTGACAAAAATTTCGGCTCGTTTGTCACGGCGAACGAAATAACGACCGATCGGGGTTATTTGATTTACCGCGTCGAAGCCCTTGGTACCGCCTCCGCCATCCCAGTGCGATGGATCTATTATCTGCTCAGTGATACGTCCGGGCGACGCGTTTCCATTGTGTATACGATGGAACGAGATCAAGAAAAGCACTTCAACAATGCGGATTTGGATTGGATTCGAAATCTTGAGTTTCTCTCGTCGGAATCCCCTACGCCTGGCGAGCAAGAGGCTAAATCCGATGCGGAATCTAAACCGATCTATGCCGATTCACCCGTTTCCTGAGCATCCGGAAAGACACAATGCCTCTGGCGGTCGGTAGATTCGGCTTGCATCCTTGCTCCAACTGAGTCGAATTCTCCGTTTCTCTCGGGAAGCCCGGCAGTTATACTTAAAACTCGGCACGACCACGCGGCTATAGAAGCCATCGGGTCGTATTTCTCTCACCGACGTGCAGCAACGAGATTGCCATGGATGATTCTCGAATCGCTTTATCCGACCGCGTGGTTATGGTTTGCCGCGTCTCACTGTTGTTTCTTGTTACGTTGCTCGCAGGAAACAGCATTTCCGCACAAGAACAGGTGACAAAAAAGAAGATTCGTAAGCTTGCTCCTGGTGTCGAAACCTACGTGCCGTTGAAGCGAGCGGAAGATGAAACGAACGCCGAACACGATATCGTTGAGGTAATTGTCGGGCATCCGGAGCGGGAATGGTCGCCGGAGGAGTTTGAATCTTCAGCGACCCTATATTCCCAAGCCGAGAAGATTTTATTTCATCGGGGAATCTGGCAATTTCAATTCGTCCACAAACCGCTGCGGATGATCGAGGTTGATATTCCTCAGCCGGACGGGAAGATGCGCCGCAAGAAAATCTGGTATTTGATGTATCGCATCATTAATCCAGGCCAACATCTCACGCCTGTACGCGGGAACGAGAAAGTCCTTCCTTCCGGCGATATTTTACATGAAGGGCAGTATGACAGCATCAAGGCAGTCGATCGTTATGATGAGATGTTATCAAACATTGGGCCTCATCGCTTTGTACCGACCTTTTTACTTCGAACCTTTGAGAACGCAGAACTAAAAATTGACGAAAAGACGGTCCAATATATGGATCAAATCATTCCAGCAGCGCGTGAAAAAATTTATCGTCGAGAACGACCACCATGCTCTTTTGATGAATTCTACGACTCTTCTCGAATGAGTGCGGCACCAATTCCGGTCAGCACAGGGCGAGATGAGATCAGTCGCTGGGGCGTTGCAACCTGGAGTGATATTGATCCCGAAATTGATTATCTCACGATTCAGATCATGGGACTAACCAATGCCTACCGTTGGGTGGATCCGCAGGGTGCCTTCCAAAAAGGAAAACCTCCAACAACCGGTCGTAAGTATGAATACAAAACACTTCAGCTCAATTTCCACCGTCCGGGAGATGCGCTCGATGAACGTGAAGACGAAATACGACTCGGCGTCGAAGGGCACCCGAAGTATCAGTGGCTATTTCGACCTACGCCGAATACTTTTGAACCGGTCCATCCTCGTTTTTAATACATTGATTCCTGCTCGCGCTGAATCATCCGGTTCGAGCCCACAGCTTTCCCATGGTTGCCGAAAAATTTCTCTGCGTAAGCACGACGCTCAATTCTCGTGATGCTGCTCAGGCGATTGCTAGCAAATGCGTCGAACTCGGCCTCGCAGGGTGTGTGCAGATCATTGGGCCGGTGGAGAGTGTCTATCGCTGGCATGGAAAGCTAGAAAAGGCCGAGGAATGGCT
>JAYYJN010000192.1:0-13116 GCA_036146215.1 Planctomycetota bacterium | reverse complement strand
CATTTTGTCACGCAGTTCTTTGCGGAACTGCCGCATCGGAATAAGCTCCTCTCCTTCTTTGCGATCCGGTTGACGGACGTTGGTCGTTGCATGCCTGAGAAAGTCGGCCATCTTTACACCCGGAATCGCCATCGGCCTTTGAAAGGCCATAAACAGTCCTCGACGTGCCCGTTCATCGGGTGCCAGTTCTCCGATCATCTCACCCGCCAACTCGATTTCACCTTCGGTGACCTGGTAACCGGGATGCCCCATTACTGCGAGACCGAGCGTGCTTTTGCCCGAACCGTTCGGTCCCATTAAAGCGTGCGTCTCGCCGCGTGCAATTTGCATGTTCACCCCGTGGAGGATCGGCTTATCTTCCACCGAGACATGCAAGTTTTCAATTTTCAGTGTTTCAGTCATGGCTCTCTATATTTTTATGATTTGGTCTTTGATCGTTTCGGTTTAATTCGAGTGGTCTGATTCGTGACATCTCAACCGGTCAATTTTTGGTGATCGAACACCGGATCGTTTTCGGTGGCCGGCTCCGCGTAACCGCTGTGATGTGGCACCGGAAGCTCATCGGCAACGCGGGTACCATTACGTTTGGTGATTTTCTGCCCCTTAACTTTGTCTTGAATTCGCATTAACCCCTCGAGCAAAGCTTCGGGTCGCGGGGGGCACCCTGGAACATAGACGTCAACCGGCACTACCAGGTCGACACCCTTGACGACATGATAGCCATACTTGAAGTAAGGCCCTCCCCCGACGGTGCACGCGCCCATCGCAATCACATATTTCGGATCGGGCATCAAGTTATAGAGACGACGCACTCGGCTGGCCATTTTGTAGGTCACCGTTCCGGCCACAATCATCAGGTCGGCCTGCCGAGGTGTTGCGCGGAAAGCTCCGGCGCCGAACCGATCAATGTCGTAACGGCTGGCGCCCGCTGCCATCATCTCAATCGCACAGCAGGCAAGCCCGAAGGTCATCGGCCAGAGGCTCGACTGCCGGGCCCAGTTGATCGCCTGCTCGATGGTGGTCGTAACCACGTTTTCCTCAAAACGGCCTTCAATCCATGGTTGTGTCATCGCTTCAGTTCCTGGCTTCTTTCGAAAGGGTTTATTTCTTATTTATAGCGGGGTTTGTAGCGGATTAGTACGTTATCTATTAGCAAGCTTCAAAGGTACACCCGCCACCGTCATCCAGTCGGCAGGAGGTTAGTTTCAGATCGGTCTGCACCAGATCCGAAAACAACTGCTTTTCCATCGCACATACGCCGCGATCTTTTTCGGCCAACTCGGGGTAAGGGCAGGCGTGTACGCTCAGCACCGGAAGTGCCGCATCACCACCTTCTACCGAGCAGGGGATATCTTTTTCAGCAAACACGTGCCCCAGCGACTCCATCCGCTGCCGCGTCGTATCTCCAGCAATCCTGTCGGCATAACGATCACCAAGCGCCCCGGCAATCCGGCCAAGCAGACCGCGTCGAATCGCTGGGTCGGAGATGCTGCGGATTTCGTCCCAAAGTGTCTCGGCAAGGTCAAAAAAATTGTCTCCCGCCGTCTGCTGTCCGCGGCGAGAAAGTCTGAATTCATGTCGCGGGCGTCCCCTTCCCTGCCGTAACGTTTCGCGCTCAAGCAGGCCCTGTCGCTTCAGGCGAGCAAGTCGCTGTCGCGCGGCAGTGTCGGTCACCCCGAGAGACTCGGCGAGTTCGCCAACCGAGATCGACTCGCGACGACGAATCAAATCGAGTACGTCGCGGTCCGCTCTTCTTTTTTCTCGTGTGATCGGATTTCTTTCCATGTGGCTTCCTTGGCGGTCCCCAAGTCGTCGAGCACCTTCGTGCAACTCGGAAAGTGCCGTCTTTGATCGACTTACGTCTTGAAATCTATAGGACCCAGCGAATTTTACACAACTCCACCTTCGGAAAATAGGCACCTCCAACCGGCACACGCACCGTAAACGGTTGACTAGGCAGGAGTTCATGCATTAAAAGAAGCACATCCGGCGGGTCTGTGCCGTGTCGCACCATGGCGGTTGGTGGCGGTTGGTGGCGGCTGGTTCAGCGAGCCGCCTTACTTCGAGGCGGCACCCCGGGGACCAAGAGCCTTTACGTCGTCAACATTGGGATTGGGGGTTAATAAATGGCCGAGCAGGACGCCGGTGGTGGTGGGGGCAAGGAGCAATGGGCCAGTCGCATCGGAGTGATCCTGGCGGTCGCCGGTTCGGCAGTCGGCTTGGGCAACTTTCTCCGTTTCCCGGGACAGGCGGCACAAAATGGGGGCGGTGCATTCTTGCTGCCCTACTTCATCTCGCTATTGGTGCTTGGGATCCCGCTCTGCTGGGCTGAGTGGACCATGGGTCGTTATGGGGGCACTCGGGGATTTAATTCGGCTCCGGGCATCTACTCGATGATTTGGCGTAACCGGATCTCGAAATATTTTGGCGCTATCGCGCTAATGATTCCGCTCGTGATCTACATGTACTACGTGGTGATTGAGGCCTGGTGTCTCGGCTATGCGATCAAATACATCACCGGTGCTCTGGTTTCGCCGGAGATTAAAGACCAGGGCGCCGAAGGCTACAAAAACTTTTTCGGCGATTTTGTCGGAATCGGAGCCCACGGGGCAAATTTCTCGGGCAAACACTTGTTCCTTCTAGCAATCGTCGTCCTCTCATTCATTCTCAACTTCACCCTGATCTATCGCGGGGTTACGAAAGGCATCGAGCGATTCTGTCGGATCGCGATGCCGGTGATGGTCGTTCTCGCAGTGATTGTACTGGTTCGCGTGCTCACCCTCGGCACGCCCGACCCGGCCAAGCCGGATCAATCGGTGCTGGGAGGACTCGGTTTTATGTGGAATCCACAGTTTGAAAAACTAGGCGATTTCAAAACCTGGCTAGCGGCCTCTGGACAAATCTTTTTCAGCCTTTCAGTCGGTTTCGGCATCATCATCAACTATGCAAGTTACCTTCGCAAAAATGACGACGTCGTGCTAAGCGGCTTGACCAGTAGCAGCATGAACGAATTCTTTGAGGTCGTGCTGGGTGGTTTGATTACCATTCCGGCCGCCTTTATTTTTCTCGGCGCTGCAGTGGGTGAGAAAGGCACGTTCGCCCTGGGGTTTGAATCGCTGCCGAACGTATTTGCACTCATGCCGGGTCCCGCCCTTGTCGGCCAATTTTTTGGCTTCCTCTGGTTTTTCATGCTCTTCATCGCAGATATCACCAGCAGTGTTTCCATGCTGCAACCGGTGATTGCTTTTCTGGAAGAGGGTTTCGGTCTCAAGCGGCATGCATCGGCCGCCATGCTCGGTTTGATCAGCCTGCTCGGCTGCGGATTTGTGCTTTATTTTTCCGAGGGCCTCGTAGCGCTTGACACCTTTGATTTCTGGGTCGGTAGCGTGCTGTTATTCGTGCTCGCGTTGATCCAGTCGCTGCTTTACGGGTGGGCGTTCGGGATCGAGCGAGGTGCCACCGAAGCACATCGCGGAGCGCATATTCGGATTCCGCACTTTGTACAGTTAATGCTCAAATATGTGGTTCCCGTCTATCTGATCGTGGTGCTGGTCGGCTTCTGCACTCAGAATCTGCCGAGCTATGTGGAATCGATCGGGAGCAATCCGGCTGCATTGGGATCGATTTTGTTTATCGGCGCGGTGCTGGTGACGTTACTGTTGCTGGTCCGCACTGCCGGTAAGCGTTGGGAGGCCCAGGGCCGGCTGACCTACGACGATGATGACACTGCAGTCCCAGGTGGGGAGAATATGTAATGGATCGACTCGACGCAGCTTTGTTACTGGCGGAAGTAGCCCCCGGAGCGGCAGGGCTCAACTCAGCAGGTCTGACCGTAATGGTCGTCTCGATCGGTGCGGTGCTCAGCCTGATCAGCTTCTGCCTTTACAAGGTCTTTTCGTTGCCACCGGTCGAGGTGGAGGAGCATGTCAAAGGCCCGCTTGAAATCGACACTGGTGACGTGTCGGATCCGGACTGAGTTTTGCTGTCGCGGGGAAACGACTCCTCGACCACGGTGAAAAATTCTGCCGGAGAATCGATGACCGCAACCCGTGAGCGGAAAGTTCGTGCGCCTCGTCGCCCCTGGGCGTAACAGCACGCATATTTCCGCATCAAAATGCAGCCCTTCTCCGGCCCGAATCGTCGGCAGATCAAATCGAAGTGGTGCAGCAGCAGTTGCCGCTGATCATCGAGTGATGGCTCGGGCGGGATCGGCTCACCCCGCAGTGCCGCCTGCGCCTGACGGAACAGCCACGGCCGACCGAGAGCGGCGCGGGCAATCATCACCCCGTCCACATCATAACGCGTGAGTGCCTCGACCACCGCTTGCGGGGAGTCGAGATCGCCGTTTCCGATGAGCGGAATATTTTTCAAATAAGGACGGATCTCCGAAATCTTCTCCCAATCGGCAGTGCCCTTGAAAAAGTCAGCCGCGGTACGGCCATGCACCGTAAGGGCCGCTGCGCCGGCGGCCTCAACCACCTGAGCGATGTCAATTGCATTGATCTGGTCGCGGGTACAGCCCAGTCGGATCTTCGCGGTCACCGGCACCGGACGGCAGGCGGCGACCACCCGTTCGATGATTTCACCCATTCTCTCAGGGCATCGCAGCAGATAACTTCCGCTTTTGGCTCGCGCAGTGACTTGTCGCACGGGACAACCGAAGTTGATGTCGACCACCGTTACCTTCAACTCGTGTGCGAGTTTTCCGCCGACCGCCGCGAGTGACCCCGGGTCATTGTCCCAGATCTGAACGGCCAGCGGTCTCGGCTCCTCGGCAACGCCCCACAATCGATCCGGTAAGTCGTCGCTTTGCGTGTGGCTCTGCAGCCCAAGAAAGCCTCGGGCACTGATCATCTCGGTGGCCTGCAGGCCCGCGCCGCCGAATTCACGCACAATCTGCCGGAAGGCATAGTTGGTGAAACCGGCCATCGGTGCCTGCAGCACCGGCGGGTCGACCACGACCGATCCGATGTGGAGCGGCGGGAATGCGTGCTGGGATGATCGTTCAATCAATTCGGAGTGTCCAAGTAAGGGTCCTGCCCCATTTGCCGCTGAATTTTCTTCCGAAGTTTCTCATGGTACATCAGCGACTTACGTCCGCGAAAGTGCCGCTTCTCCACCTTTTGCTGGGCACGCTGGAACGTGCGATTCCAATTGCCGAGCGTGCCGGTCTTCCCTTCCCCTTGTCGGGCAAGCCGCTCTGCCCGTTTGGGTCCATATCCGTTTTCCAGGATATCATCATCGAGTGCCGCATAGCGGCGGAAGGTTCCCGGATCGCCTTGACGTCCGCAACGGCCGATCAATTGTCGATCAATTCGCGCCGATTCGTGCCACTCGCTGCAGATCACGTGCAGGCCCCCGAGTGCACGAATCGCCTCTTGCTCGGTGCCTAGTTTGGTTTCCTGACGGATCGTCTCGATCATGCTCTCCCACCGGTCTCGAGGGACTTCCAGCCGACTTTTGAACTGCTGCTGCAAGCGGCTCCAAGCCATTTCTTCCGCGTTGCCGCCCAGGATGATGTCGGTGCCCCGCCCTGCCATGTTCGTCGCAATCGTCACGGCGCCACGGCACCCGGCTCGGGCGACGATCTCTGCTTCGGCGGTAATGTGGTGGGCATTGAGGATATGATGTTCGATGCCAGCCTCGTGCAAAAGTTTTGAAAGTTCTTCGGATTTATCGATCGTTCGGGTGCCGACCAACACCGGGCGTCCTTCGGCGTGTAAGGTGCGGATTTCATCCACAATGGCTGCCCACTTACTGGCGGAATCGACATGCGTTGAACTGGTCCACTCCTTGCGGATATTGGGTCGGTTCGTGGGTACGGCCACGACACCGAGGTCATAGATTTTTTTAAGTTCCCGGCTGCTACTGGTCACGGTTCCTGACATGCCACAGAGTCGATGATAACGTCGAAAGTAATCTTGCACCGTGACGCGCGCTGCCTGCCCGGTCTCGACCGTTACCTCGACCCCCTCTTTGGCTTCCACCGCCTGATGAATACCGGCCCGCCACTTGCGTCCCTCGGAGAGACGCCCGGTGAATTCATCGACAATTACAATTTCTCCATCGCGGACCACGTATTGCCGATCGCGGAAAAATTCGCGACCGACCTTGATGGCCTGCTCGACATATTCGTAGATGCTTACCATGCCGACCGCAGCCAACGCCTCGGGATGCGGCAGATCGCGGACGTGGCGCCGGCCATCCGCGGTAAGTTCCACCGTTTTTTTCTCATGATCATAGTCATAGTCGTCGTTTTCCTCGAATTGATCGGCGATGCTCGCGGCCCAGCGGTAGGCTTCCACGGCCGCCTTCTGTTCGTTGGTCGGCACAGCACTGATGATCAGAGGGGTCCGCGCTTCGTCGATTAAAATACTGTCGGCCTCATCAATGAGGGCAAAATGTGGTTCCCGCTGAACGGCCGATTCGTGATCGCCTTTCTGAAATTGACCCAGCATCTGCCCGAGCAGGCTCGAGGGCTCTTGCCCGATCCGGCGGTGCAGCAGCCGGTCACGAAGAAAGTCGAAGCCGAACTCTTTGGCCGTGCCGTAAGTCACGTCGCACTGATAGGCACTCCGCCGTTCCTCCTGACTCATTTGCGTTTCCACAATCCCGACCGTGATCCCGAGGCACTCGTAGAGTGGTCGCATCCACTCCGCGTCGCGACGTGCGAGATAGTCGTTCACCGTGGCGACGTGAGCACCCTTACCCGGAAGTGCGGCAAGGACGGTGGGCAGGGTTGCGGTCAGTGTTTTTCCTTCGCCAGTCTGCATTTCGACAATCGCGCGATGGTGCATCAGAATGCCACCGATCAACTGCACGTCGAAATGTCGCATCCCCAGTTTTCGCCGACCTGCCTCCCGCACCAGCGCAAAACATTCGGGGAGCAAGCGATCGAGAGATTCACCACTTTTAGCGCGATAGCGGAGCGATAGATAGCCTTTTTTCAATTCGGCGTCGCTTTGGTCAACCAGCGGATCACCGAGCGATTCGATCGTGGCTACGATGCGGCGCGCGTGGGAGACTAACATGGCGACCTCCCCGGCAGGAGGTTGCAGCCGTTGTAAAGAGACAGCCTAGGGAGACAGCCGGGCCACATGGTGCGGTGCATACTGTGGTCCGCCGGTGTTGCCGGTGGACGCGCCCGCAGCGACGATGGCTCCTTCGATCGTGACATAATCTCCTGACTGAAACGCTTCGAGTTTCGCCGGATCCGATAACACAAATTCACCTCCGTAGGCATCCTGCTGTCCGTGGATGGGGATGTATCGGATTTTCCAGACGCGATTGCTTGCCGAATATTCTAGCTGTCCTCGCAGGCTGGTGTAATCCTTGGAATGCCCGTAGCGGGACTTGCGCGGCGGATTCTCCGCGACCGGCTCCCGTCTGACCGTTACATTTTGCCCCGTTACCGGTGTGGTTGCCACGGCCGGTTTAACCGCGGGGTCCGGTTTGCCATGCGACCACTGTAGCGGTGCGGTCGGATCAACCGGTGCGGCAGATGCTGGGGAAGGTGCTGTGGCAGGTTTGGGGGCGGGTGACGTTGCCGCTGGGCGCGGAGTCACGCTCGCTTTTACGGTGGCAGCAGGTGCAGTGACCGCCGTCGCTGTGGAGGGGGGCGGTGGCGTTGCACCCGGGGGAGGTTTGACAGAAGAGCTTTCGGTTTCATAGGGCGGAATCGGTTGCAGGCGATTTGTTGGATTCGTTGGGGGGGCAGTCTTCGACGCATTGGAGACCCAGGTCGCTGCCTGCGCGCCACCCTGTGACGGTGTCGCTGCTGTTGCGTTCGTTTTGGCAGCTGCGACCGGTACCATCGGTTTCGGGTTGCTGCCGTAATATTGGCTGCCCCGCGAATGGATGGAAGCTGCTCCGGTCGGTGGTGGCGGTATGGTCGTGCGTCCGAATGGATCGATCGTGCCGCCGGGTCCGTGCTGACAGCCTGTCAACAGCGCAGCTGTAACCAACAGCGCTGCTGCGAAGAGGGGCATCGGGAAACGTAGGCCTGTCATCGGCGGGCTCCTTTTTCGAATTTCGTTACCGTGTCCTGCACGGCAAAGGGTGGCCGAACGTTGGCCACACAAATCGAGGGGGAAGAATAGCGATTCGTCCCGTTATGTCCAGAGCGATTTTATGACGCTAGCACTCGGCGTTTCCCGCATGCAGCGTGATGAGAGGACCTGCAAGCGTCGAGCAAAAGGCCCGAGAACGGGGCATGCTGGCTCTGCCCCGGCAAAGCGCTCGGAAAAGCTATTGCCGATCGGTCGGCGCGGCTGGTTCCTCGGCGGCGGGTGGCTCGGGAATTTTATAGATCACCTCGCCGAAATCCTCGGTCCGCGGCTCCTCGCGGCAGCCGCTCAGAGGGCCGAGCAAGCACAGCACGATGATCGATAGATGCAGTCGATGCGAGCGGAACATGGAAAATCCTCAGGGAGTAAGGTGCCAATACTTACCCTAACCGCTTCGGCTTGCGGGAAACAGGGTCTCGGCCGTGGGTGATCACGGCACATTGAGTTTGCCCCCCCGATGGCAGAGAATAAAAGGCATCGAACAAGAACTCAATGTTGCCGCTCAGCCGTCCGCCCAACCGTCTCAAAGGTCGTCGCATGTCACCGGATGCTCACTCGCTCACCGAGGCGCTGAAATATGAAGCGGAACGGCTCGGTTTTGGCCTGGCCGGTGTCACCCCTGCAGTCACGCCGCTTGGCATCGAACGATTCGAAACATGGCTCGAGGCAGGCTATGCCGGCCAGATGCATTATCTGCCGGATCGCAAGGATGCCTATGCGCATCCCGATTCCATCCTTGATGGGGTTAAGAGCCTGCTGATGCTCGGCAGATCTTATCGAACGATCGAACCGGCGCCTGCAACGGCCGGAACCGGCCGAATTTCGCGTTACAGTTGGGGCCGCGATTATCATGATCGCATCCATGATGATCTCCGGTTGCTTGCCTACGCCTTGCGGAATTGGGTTCCTGACGCCCGCGTTCGCGGTGTGGTCGACACCGCGCCGCTGCTCGAGCGAGTGTTCGCCCAACGCGCCGGGTTGGGCTGTTTCGGAAAAAACGGCTTGCTTCTCAATCGACAGGCGGGCAGCTGGTTTTTTCTTGCCGCACTGCTGACCGATGTCGAGCTCGCTTACGATCCACCGGAAGAGGCCGACCACTGCGGCACCTGCACCGCCTGTCTTGATGCGTGTCCGACCGATGCGTTTGTCGCGCCCTACGTGCTGGATAGTCGGCGATGCATCAGTTATCTGACGATTGAACTCCGCGACGCGATTCCTGAATCACTCCGTGGGGGCATGGGTGATTGGGTCTTCGGCTGCGATGTGTGCCAGGATGTCTGTCCCTGGAATCATCGAACGCCGACCTCGGATGATACCGATTTTCTCCCTCGGCCAGATTCCGATCCGTTGCCGCTTGCGGAACTGTTCGATCTCGACGAAGCAGCCTTCCGCAACCGTTTCCGCACCTCACCGCTCTGGCGGGCGCGGCGACGGGGTTTGTTACGTAATGCGGCGATCAGTCTGGGAAATCGCCCCACCGCAGAAGGTGAGCAGGCGCTGGCCAAGGGCCTGAACGATTCGGAGCCACTGGTGCGGGGGGCCGCGGCCTGGGCGCTGGGGCAATGCGGAACGACCAGCGCGGTCGAGCGACTGACTGCCCGAGGGGCGGTTGAACAGGATGTGGATGTGCGGGCTGAGATTCAGCGGGCCTTGGCTGTTGCCACCGGGCCACAGCCTTCGGCACCCGGGGTCTCGGACGCTTCGGGAAGTGCGGGTGGGTGCTGCCCCGGTAAATCGTCGCAGTAAAAGCGGTCGAGCACTGCGTGCCACTGCTCGGGAGTGCGAGCAGCAACGAAGGCATCGCGTACAGTGAGCGATTCAGGATGCATTCTCGCATACTTGATGCCGAATTTCCGCATCAGCCCGCCCGCCCGCTTCGTGCCATAGTGGCTTGTTGCCAGATCAAAATGGGTGCGGATGACTTCTCGCTGCACATGCAGCGTGGGTGGTTCGGGCAGCGGTTCCCCGCGTAGCAATGCCGCAGCGTGTGCAAAGACCCAGGGGTTGCCGATCGCGCCTCGCGCGACAGTGACGCCGTCGACACCGGTCTCTTCGAGCATCGAAATGCAATTGGCTGCCGAAAATAAATCGCCGCTGCCGAGAATCGTCTTCTCACCGGCATGCTGCTTGACCTGCCGTAGAAACTCCCAGCTGCTAGGTCCGTTATATCGCTGCCTTACAGTGCGACCATGCACGGTGATGGCAGCAACGCCACGGTCAAATGCACCGTCAAGAATTTCAAAGAAGTGATCTCGGCTTTCCGTGTCATCGTCGATGCCGCGACGCATTTTCACCGTCACCGGAACGTCGGTCGGTGCCGCCTCCCGCACTCGGCTGACAATCTCCAGGGCCACATCCGGTTGACTGAGGTGAAACCCTCCACGACAACGCCCCAGCACTTTTTTCACGGGACAGCCGAAATTGATATCGATCACATCGAAACCCGACTCCACAAGTCGCGTGGTGGCCGGGGCAAAGTCGTCCGGATCGGCACCCATTAACTGACCACCGACCGGATGTTCTTCGTCAGTGACTTGCAGATACTGCTTCGCTTTAGCGCCCTTAGAGACCTCGACCACAAAACGGTCGAGCATCACCTCGCATAGCGTATAGGGTGCTCCGAGGCGACGAGCGATGACCCGCATCGGCCAGTCGCTGTAGCCTGAAAGGGCGGCCTGCACGATCGGCATGCCGATCGCTACGTTGCCGATCTTCAGGTCTTTGCTGCATTTTGTTTGCTGCGGTTGCGTCGTCGCGGTGTGCATCGCGTGCATCTCAACGAAACATGGTTAAATGCTCATGCCGGTAAAGCCGCCATCCACGTAGAGTTCGGTTCCCGTGATAAAGCTGCCGGCCACCGGGGCAAGCAGTAGCAGGACGGCACCGGCCAGTTCGGCAGGTTCGCCGAAACGGCCCATCGGGGTTTTTCCCAGGATCGTTTCCACTCGATCTGGCGTCAACACTTTACGGTTCTGCTCGGCCGGAAAAAATCCCGGACAGAGACAGTTGACCCGCACGCCGGAGGGTGCCAGTTCGCGGGCGACGTTCTTCGTTAAATTCAGCACCGCCGCTTTCGAGGCTGAATAGGTGAACACGCGGGAAAGCGGCAGATGGCTCGAGACGCTACCGATGTTCAGAATCGCACCATGGCCTTCGGTGGCCATGTGCTGCCCGAAAATCTGACAACCCAGGTGGGTGGACTTCAGATTCGTATCGATAATTTTTTGAAAATCGGCGTCATCAATTTCAAAATAGGGCGCTGCCGAATTCACGCCAGCGGCGTTGATGAGCATATCGCAGCGGCCATGCTCGGCGAGTGTGGCGGCGAGCAGCTGCGTGATCGATTCTCGGCACGCGGCATCGACTTCCATAAAGCAAGCCTTGCCACCGGCCGCTTCAATCGCTTCGACCCGCGCCTCGCCACGCTCTTTGGATCGTCCCGCCACCACGACTGTCGCCCCGGCCGACGCGAGCGTGTCACAAAACGAGCCGCCCAGCACGCCGGTGCCACCGATCACTACGCCGACCTGGGAATCAAGCGAAAAAAGTTTTTCAAGTGCCGTGGATGCCATGTTTCGGTTCTCACGATTGCGGGGGTTTGCGGGCGGCGAGCCAATCGGTGTGGAACGTACCCTCACGATCGACCCGCTCGTAGGTGTGCGCCCCGAAGTAATCGCGTTGCGCTTGCAGCAGGTTGGCAGGGAGCCGGGCCGAGCGATAGCCATCGTAATAGGCCAGCGCTGCGGCGAAGGCCGGCGTCGGCACTCCGAGCCGCGCGGCGGTTGCCAGGACCTCGCGCCACGCACCTTGCGATTCACCGATCGCCTGCTGGAAATAGGGATGCAGCAGCAGATTCTCCAAGTTCGGGTCTGCTGCAAATGCGTCTTTGATCCGGTCTAAAAATTGGGCGCGAATAATGCAACCGCCCCGCCACAACAGCGCACAGTTCCCATAGTTCAACTGCCAGTCGTGTTCCGCGGCAGCCGCTTGCAGTTGCACGAATCCTTGCGCGTAGCTGCAGATTTTTGAGCCATAAAGCGCGTGCCGGACCGATTCAATGAAATCGGCCTGTCGGGGAAGCGTTTCCGCGCCCACGTTCGGACCCGGCAACTGGGCACTGGCCCGCACGCGGGCCTCTTTGGCGGCCGAGAGTCCGCGTGCGAAAACGGCGGTGGTTACCAGCGTGCTGGGCACGCCCAGATCGAGAGCCAGTTGGCTCATCCATTTTCCGGTCCCTTTTGCTCCGGCGCGATCCAGAATCGCATCGACCAGATCGCCCTCCCCTTCCGGGTCGGGAACGCTGAAAATATCACGAGTGATTTCAATCAGATAGCTCTGCAGTTCTCCGCGGTTCCATTTATCGAACACCTCATAGAGTTGGGCATTGGAAAGGCCCAAGACGTCGCGGAGCAGTTGATAGGCTTCGCAGATCAACTGCATGTCGCCATATTCGATTCCGTTGTGAACCATTTTCACATAGTGGCCCGAGCCCCCGGGGCCAACCCATTGGCAGCAAGGCACGTTATCAGCCACGCGGGCGGCAATCGACTGCAGGATGTCCTGCACAATCGGCCAGGCTTCGGCCGATCCGCCGGGCATCAGGCTCGGCCCGAGCAGCGCACCCTCTTCCCCGCCTGACACACCTACACCGACATAGAGCATGCCGGCTTCTTCGACCCGCTTGGACCGCCGTTCGGTGTCGAGATAAAAGGTGTTGCCACCATCGAGAATGACATCGCCCGGCTCAAGGAGCGGAAGCAATTCATCGATCAGTGCATCGACGGCGGGTCCCGCCTTGACCATGAGCATCACTTTTCGCGGACGCTTGAGGCTACGGACCAGGTCCTCGACGCTGTGACAGCCGACAAAGCTTTTTCCTTTGCCGCGGCCTGCGAGCAGGGCATCGACCTTGCTCGTTGTGCGGTTATAGACGGCGACCTGAAAGCCCCGGCTCTCGACGTTCAGCGCGAGGTTCTCGCCCATCACGGCCAGGCCAATGAGGCCGAAATCACACGTTGCGGTTTCCGCATCAGTTTTTTCTTGCATGCGC
>JAYYJN010000191.1:0-2754 GCA_036146215.1 Planctomycetota bacterium | reverse complement strand
TCTGCTGGCTACCCATCAGATCGAGTTCCAGTTTGCCCAGTCCGCTGCTCTCCAGGTGTGCTAGATCACTCATCCGCGGCACGGCGGGTGACTCACCATGCAAAATGGCGCGTCTTCGCGCACTGGCGATCATCGTGCGGTAGTTCGCCAACGAAAAACGCACGCTGACTCCCGATTGCTGATCGACATATTTACTCCGCCTCGCTTCCAGGGTGATCTGCTCGATCAGTTCGCACATGAAACGAGGCACCTCCACCGGGTAGTCGTCGCCCCGCACTTCGTTCGTTTCATCCTGCGTAATTTCGATGGCCAGTTCGCGGTCGCGGGGATAGTGGGTTCGGATGAGCGAGCCGATGCGATCTTTCAACTGCGGGATGACCTTGCCGCTGCGGTTGTAGGTTGCAGGGTTTGCGGAAAAAAGCACGCACACATCCACCTCAAATCGGATCGGATAGCCGCGGATCTGCACATCGCGTTCTTCCAGAATGTTGAACAGGCCGACCTGCACCAGCTCATCGAGCTCGGGGAGTTCATTCATCGCAAAAATGCCTCGATGCATCCGCGGAATGAGGCCGAAGTGCAGCGCGTCCTCAGCGCCCATCGTTACCCCGGCCACGAGCTTTGCCGGATCGATCTCACCGATCACATCGGCAAACTTGGTGCCCGGGGCAAGTCGCTCGGTATATCGCTCGTCGCGGTTCCACCACTTGATCGGCACTTCGCTCTCGTCTCGCTCTTGCAAGAACGTGCGCGCCGCCTGCGTGATCGGGCGATATGGATCTTCGTGGACCGGGCAACCGGGAATGTCGAGATAGGGAATCTCCGGATCGAGAAACCGAACAAGCATTCGCATAATGCGACTCTTCGCTTGGCCCTTCTCACCCAGAAACAGCATGTCATGGCCAGCCAGTATCGCAAGAACGACTTCTGGGATGACCGTGTCGTCGTAGCCGACGATGCCGGGAAAAAGGGGCTCTCCTGCTTCGAGGGCCCGCACCATGCCACGGCGAAGTTCTTCTTTCACAGTCACAGACTGCCATCCCGATGTGCGGAGTTCGGCAAGGGTTTGCGGGAGCGTTGCAGTTGCCATGGGCGGCCTCTCAAAGGGTAAAAATGACAGAAACAGCGAGGTCGATTCTCGCGTAGCGATCTAATTTTAGCAGAGTCTTCAAATTCAGCCACAAGCGAGACGCACGTGTTGCCAAACAGGTGCATGTATCACGCAGATGCACGCATTATTGAAGCTGCATTAACGCCCTTGAGGCTTCGAGACCGCTGAGATAAGCACCTTCGACTCTGGGTCCACCACACCAATCACCGCATGCGGCCAGTTGACGCTCATGGTCGATCAAATAACGCTCCGCATATACCGCCTCGGCGAGCGCATATCGCCAGCGATGGGCGACGGCCACCGCCGGTTTGATGGCGGGAGCAGATAACAGGTCGAGAAAGTTCTGCCAGAGATCGGCCGCGACCGATTCGCGCGTATCTTCCCAGTGCTTTTCACTCCACTCGGGCGACGCATGCAAAACCCAGGTTTCCCTGTCCGGATCTCTCCCCGGTTTGCTGCTGTTGCGGGCTATCCAACGCAATGGCCCCTCATTAACAAAGGCCCCGTCAAATGCGGCCGACTCCACCGCGGCCCCCGGCGCAATCATGGCCGCCCAGCAAGGAAGCATCCGCACTTGCCCCGCTGCTGCCACGATCGCTGGCGAATCTGTCATAATGGCTGCCGTCTGCTCGGCCGGTGCAGTGCTGATCACCCAGGCAGCGTCGCACAGCACGCTGCCATCCCTGGAAATCAATCGCCAACGGCGATTGGCTTGCTCGAGCGTATGTACCTCTGCTTGTGTCACGAGCGGCAAATCCGCGAGCAATGCTTTGCAAAGCACGTTCATCGCCGGCGTGGCGACATAGCGCTCTCGGTTTGTCTTGTCGATCCATTCCCCGCCGTTCCACGCGACGATGCGGCCCTCCCAGAGCGCGATTCGATTTTGCGCTTCCCAATTCTTTGCTGCGGTGCCGAAACGTGGATCGCGCACCGTGAAATACTGAGCACCATGATCAAAACGCAGTTGGTCCTCGCTGCGGCGGGTGGCCATCCGACCGCCGGCCCCACGACTTTTTTCCAGCACGCAGATCGATGCGCCAGTGGTCGCCAACTGGCTCGCCACCGTGGCTCCCGCTAGCCCCGCTCCGATAACGGCAAAGTCGACTTGGGGATGCTGGGGATGCACTTGGGGATGCTGGGGATGCATAGTGTGGGGAAGTTCGTCGCGGGTCGGTTAAGGGCTCATCAGTCGCTGAACGAGGGGCCTAGTTGTGAAACGGCTTGCCGGTATCAGTATAGACACTGGGAATGAGAAAAAAACGCGTGTTAAATCAACGGATTAGCGATGATTACGCAATCATCGGAAACTTGTCATCGTATGCGGTCGACCTAAAACATAGCAGCAGGGTCTACTTTGTTTGAGACCTCTGAGGTTCGGGGGCCGAAACCAACGCTTTTCTGCATCGGTATGGGCCGTTTAACAGGAGTAGTCAGGATGATTATCAAGAAAACCTTTAAGTTTTATGCGGCGCATCGCAATGAAGAGATCGGTGGCAAGTGTGCCAATCTGCACGGGCACCGTTACGGGATTGACTGTTTTTTCGAAGTTCGCCGTAAAAATTCCATCTCGACTCCTTTTGCCGATTTCGACGAACGAGTCGGCCGCTTGATTAGTCAGAATTACGATCACGGAATGCTCATAC
>JAYYJN010000190.1:0-6613 GCA_036146215.1 Planctomycetota bacterium | reverse complement strand
CGGGTCACGGCGGGCTTAGAGAAACGTCAGAGGATTATCCACGAAGATGAAAAGCAGCGAATTGCATACCACGAGTGCGGCCACGCGCTGGTCGCTGATAGCCTCCCAAACACTGATCCGGTGCATAAGATTTCGATCATCCCGCGTGGCCTGGCCGCACTCGGTTATACGATGCAGCGGCCGGAAGAGGACCGCTACCTCGTGACCCGCAGTGAATTGGAGGCGCGGATTCAGGTACTGCTCGCGGGGACGGTGGCAGAAGAGTTGGTGTTTGAAGATATTTCATCCGGGGCACAGAACGACTTGGAGCGGGCTACCGAAATCGCGCGGAGCATGGTCATGCAATTCGGAATGAGTCGGCTGGGCCGTGTCAACTATAAGGAATCGGGACGAAGCCCCTTTTTAGGAAACAATGACGGAATCAGTACGATGAGTCACAGTGGACAAACGGCCCACGAGATCGATCAGGAAGTCAAGCAAATCATCGAAGATGGACTCTCCAGGGTTCGCCATATTTTAAGCACCCGGCGAGAAACACTCGTTGCCCTCTCTAAACGACTTATCGAGTGCGAGGTAATGGATGCCGATGAACTGCGTGAGATTGTAGATCAGACCTCTGTCAGTCCACAAATCGTTCCCGGCACCGAAAGCGATGATTTCAAAAAATCCCCCCATGGCGACGGGAATGATGCACCTGCCGAATCGATGCCGCAATCGCCGCACACGGAGGACGGATCGACACAAGCGGGTGGATGAACCCGAACCGGGTTTACTCGTCTGCCGTGCTCAGGCAAAGCGATGCGGTTATTGACTTACAATATTCATAAAGGAATCGGTGGACGCGATCGGCTCTATCGACTGCCCCGAATTATTGAAGTCATCGAAAATGAGAACCCCGACTTGATCTGCTTGCAAGAAGTTGATCGCGGAGTCCCCAGGTCACGCTTGCACGACCAACCTAAAATGCTTGCCGAACAGTTTTCTTCTGTCGGTTGCACCTTTCAATTGAATGTCCGTTTAAAAAAAGGTGGATATGGCAATTTGCTTCTCGCCCGCTGGTCTTTCGCGGAAAGGCACAGTATTTCGCTTGGATTGCCAGGAAAAAAGGCCCGCGGTGCGCAGCTTGGGATTATCGATTCTCCGGAAGGATCGTTTCGGTTCATCAACCTGCACCTCGGGCTTGGGGAGCAAGAGCGGCATCAACAAATAGAGCATTTGCTGAGCCACCATCTTTTTCGTCGCAGTCAGAGTTTACCGACACTGATCGCTGGCGATACCAACGACTGGCGAAACACCCTGGCCGAAGGCAAACTCGCGTCGCATGGATTCGAGCACTGTACGCATCCGATCTCACGTTTTCGTACGTTTCCAGCCTACCTGCCGGTCGGTTCTCTCGATAAGGTTTACTGCACCCCCGGTATCCGAATAGCCAATCTGCGCGTGGTACGCACAAAAGCGGCAAAAATTGCATCGGATCATCTACCGTTGGTTGTTGACTTCCACTGCCGCTGAAACGCACGTAACTTTGTTGTTCTCCCGCACAAAAAAGACGGCTCAGGAGACCCCGTATGTTTCCTGCAGCGCGTTCTCAATCGTGCCGGTAAGGTCGCGGCGACTGACTGGTTTGCGAAGCACGTCAAAGGCCTGCGCCTTTCTCGCCTCGGCTTCTATCTGATCATCCATCTCGGCAGAGAGCAGAATACAGGGAAGCAGGGCCTTGAAACGTTTAAGGTGTCGCAGTGTTTCAATCCCGGTCTGGCGCGGCATATGCATATCGAGTAGCACCAGGTGCACTTGCTCCCGCTGCACAATTTTTAACGCTTCCACTCCATCGTCCGCTTCCCAGGTTCGATAGCCAATTGGCCGCAGAACCTCGAGTACCGTGCCGCGGAACTGAGGGTCGTTATCGGTGATCAGAATGGCAGGAGAATCGGCACGCATGGTCAGAAGAAAACTAAAATAAAAATTACAGGCTCTGGAAAATGTAAAACGATAAGCGATTTCCAAAGAACAGCAATTAGGATACCAAACGCAAATACACTCCTTCACGTGGGTCTTGAAAAAGGAAAAATGTTGTGCTTACCGCCTCAAAATGGGATCGCCGCGTAAAAATCCCAACCTTGGCGGATTTAGTTTTGTCGCGGATGACAATCTAGTACGATCAATGCTGCCTAAATGGCAGGATCAGGATTCTGCCGGTTGTTTGATAAATTCATGGACACTGCCGTCTTTTGCTTCCGTGATGAATTCACTCCAGACAACATTTCGATCTGCGTCAAGTAATTCTACAACGGCGCCCTCTAGACGGTCTCCACAACAGTCGGACCGATTCCAGATTTTTATTTTTCCCACCATAGCCGGTTTGCCTAAATCAAGTTGCCACCAAGGATAGTTTTCAACTTGTGTGTGGGTGACACTGTTCTCACCAAATGCCTGTTCCTTGTTTCCGTCCACAGCACGTTCTGCGTCGCCCCCATATTCGGCAGATGATTGACTCGCTTTGCCGGCAGAGTGAAGTTTTTTTCCCGAATCTTTTTCGATGACTGAAACTTCAGCGAGGCTGAGAATTTTATCTTCTCCGACATGTCGAACGCGCACAAATTGCGCTTCACCAAGCGTTTCTTTCGGTGCTTCTTCGCCATCCTCGTCGTCGACCGGTTCGATTTTCACCGGATTTAGTTCCGCCCCCAGATTGACTACCAAACCGGGGATAGCCTGTTTCAATTTCTCAGCGCCCGCTTCAGTCGCTCCCGATTCCCATAAAAATAGTTGCTTCAGATTTTTTAATTGCATTAGTTTATCCAAACCGGCATCGGTCACCTTCGTGCCGTAAAGGTTGAGATATTCTAAATTGGCAAGCGTTGTGAGGTCTTCCAGACCAGCGTCAGTGATTGCCGTCCGTTCGAGATGCAGCTTTTGGAGCTTGTCTAAACCCTTCAAGTGCTTCAGGCCGGCATCGGTAATCTTCGTGTCCTTTAAATTCAACCAAATCACGTCATCGACCGCAGCGACATCGGCCAGTTCCGCGTCGGTTAAATCTTTGCCGGACAAATGAAAATCAATTTCTTTCGAACTATCATTTGCTGCAACCGAGCGGACAGTTCCGCCATGCTTTCTGATATTTTCAATCGCAGCCTGTTCATCGCCGAGGGCCGCCTGAGGCGAAGCGATTACCACCAATGACAACGAAACGATGGCGAAAAAAAAGTAGCGGTTCATAATTCCCTTTCTCATTTTTCTTCTGCAGACAGCGATATCAATATTTTTCTAAACAACTTCCGCCCTGACGAAGCGGTCAGCATACAGGATGACAACGATTGTACGATCGTCGAGACAAAGCCTCTAGTCATAAAAGGCCTTTCCTGCTTCGGCCAACTTTATCAAGCGGTCAGTCGGCTCGTAACGACTACCCAGTTGCCGATAAGAATCGAGTTTTTTCAAAATTTCCGCCGTGCCCAGCGTATCGGCCCAGAACAGGAGGCCCCCTCGAAACGGTGGAAATCCAATACCCAGGATGAGTCCTAGATCGACATCCCGTGGATTTTCAACGATGTTTTCATCGAGCACCCGGGTGGCCTCCAGCAGCATCGGCAACAACAGCCGATCCTGAATTTCCTCTGCGTTCAGCTGTCGAGCTTCTTTTTTGTGCTTGTCGATGAATGGAATAAGCGTTGTGTCTGACTCAGCGCGACGTTTTTTATTGTGGTACGAATAAAATCCATGCTCGGTCTTTTGCCCTAAACGTCCTGCTTCGACGAGGTCTTCCACAAGTGGGGATTGCAGGACACGGTCCGGGAATGCGGCGAACATCGTCTTTCCTGCGTAGGCTGCCACGTCCAAGCCCACCACATCGTAGAGTTCGATCGGTCCCATCGGCATTCCAAACTGTGTGGCAACGCGATCTACCGTCCGCGGCTCAACCCCTTCTAACAGCAGTTCGACCGCTTCGCTCATGTAAGGGAGTAACAAACGGTTGACTAAAAAACCTGGGCCACTGCGTACCAGAATGGGCGATTTTTTAATCTTTTTGGCATAGGCAAAAGCAGTCGAGATTGCCGCGTCGCTAGTTTTCGTACCGCGAATAATTTCCACAAGCGGCATCTTCCGAACCGGATTGAAAAAGTGAATGCCCAGAAAGCGTTCAGGGTGCGAGAGCGTCGAGGCGAGCTCATCGATCGGAATGGTCGAGGTGTTGGTGGCCAGCACGGCAGTGGGTTCCACTACAGCTTCCAAGTTTGAAAAAATAATTTTTTTCACGTCGGGCCGTTCCACTGCCGCTTCAATCACTAAATCACAGTGGCGCATTTCAGCGACCTCAAGTGCGGGATTCAGCAAGGGAGCCAGAGCGAGTGTCTGCTCGACATCGGGCCCTTTGAGCTTCCGACTATACGAGGCCTGCTCCAATGCACTCTGCATCCCGCGCTGCATGACGTCGGCTGCCGCATCATTTATCATTGTTGGCACTTGCCTGCGGAGATTTGCCGCGGCGATTCCCTGCCCCATGATTCCCGCACCCACCACTCCGACGTTCTCGATGCTGTTGGAGCTTTGATGGGTTGCAATTTGTTTTTTGTTGCGGTCGGTGAGGAAGAAGACATTCAACAGCGCCCGGTTCACTGGTGATCCGAAGAGGTTGGCCATTTCCTCCGATTCCAATTCCCCGGCGTCCTGGGGATTGAGCGAGGACCCTCCGATGAGTACCTCGAGCGCCGCGAGTGGAGCGGGATAATGGCCTTTAGTCTGTCCCTCAATGAATCCCGCTGCCGTGACTCCCAGAAAGCCAAGTTCCGTTTCGCTCATTTCGATCGGCTGTGCCCACTGAGCGCGATCCTGAAGAAATGAGCGTGATTTTGCCTCTTGCTCGATCATGTGTATGGCCGCATCAAGTAGTCTCTCCGCAGGGACACTTTCGGTAGCCAGCCCCATTTTTACGGCATCGGCCGCATCAACCGATTCGCCTGACGTGATCATTTCTACCGCGTTGTAGAGACCCACAATCCGCGGTGTTCGAACCGTGCCTCCCCAGCCTGGAAACAATCCGAGTTTGACTTCGGGGAATCCGAATTGGGTGCTCAATGCATCGGTAACAATCCGTCGATCGCAGGCGATGGCTAATTCAGCACCGCCCCCCACGCAAATTCCATCGATGGCCGCCACGGTGACAAAGGGCAACTCATGCAATCGGGCAAAGAGCAGCCTGCCTCTTCGGCAGAGATTGACAATTTCTGTACGGTCTGCATCGAGCGATGCGACAAACTCGCGCAAATCTGCCCCTGCGACGAACGTACCTGGCTTGCCACTTAAAATGATCAACCCTTTCAATTCGTTTTCGCAACGAAGACGGTCCAGGTGCTGCTCTAACTCGTTAAGCACGTGGCTGGAAAGGACGTTAGCGCCTTTATCGGGCATATCAAGTGTCAGCGTGGCAATCTGACCATTGATGTTGGATCGTGTGATAGTTTCGGACATGGGCTTGGTTCTCATTCCGAATAAATGCTGCGACCACCATCGACCGGTAGCGAGACCCCGGTAATGAAATCATTTTCGAGCAACATCCAAACGGCATCTGCCACATTTTGAGGGCTACCCTCTCTTTTCACCAAGGTGCCCGCAATTTCTGCCTTACGTTCCGCCTCCGGCATGTCGTCGGGGAAGAGAACCGGACCGGGCAAAACAGCATTTACACGAACGCATGGATTTCTCCGGGCAAGTTCCACGGCAAAGCAACGCGTAATCGTAGGGATTGTGCCTTTCGATGGATAGTAAGCGGCGTAATCACCCAGCGGTCGGATCGTGCTCCAATCGCCGATGTTGACGATGCTGCCGCCGTGATCCTGAGAGACCATTTGCATTCCCACTTGTTGGCAGCAGAGAAATGTCCCCATCGCGTTGACTTCAAAGTGATGACGAACATCTTCAGCGCAGATATCCTCAAGGTCAGCCGACTTCCAAATTCCAGCCGAGTTGACCAGCGCCTCGATATGACCGAAGTGGTCCGCCACTTTGCAGACCATATCACGAATGGCCTTTTCGTCCGTCAAGTCAGCCGTGACGGCGATGGCCGATACACCATCGGCCTCCAACGCCGCAACTGTTTCCTCCGCGGCCGCCGTCGACGCATTCGCGTGGATTGCGATCTGATAGCCCTTTGATCCCAGAACCCGCGCGACACAATTACCAATCCGGGGTGCCCCAGCGCCGGTAATAAGAGCCACAGGATGTTGCGGATAGAGTGCGGACACGATTAGCCTTTTGCGTTGGGCAGAGCGGTAAGAGTTCTGGTACGCGTTGTCGGATGGGGATCGGGGTGAGTCAACGAGGAGGGTGGCGACCCCCTTTCATTGTAAACCACCCGAGGGTTTACGTGCAGATACGGCAAGTGCAATAACCGGTCAACCAGGGTGACCATACGTGCATAGAAAAGGGTTAATTGCCGATTTTTTTTACTTAGTTTATCGCAAATTCAAACAGATTTTTTCCTCCTTCTTAGAAATCCTACGTTAGGAGTCGTCTCGTGACTCGACCCAAACGACTGCTTGTCACGCCTTCCAGCGGGCGTCACAATGCACACGTCCTCATCGAAGGAAAGAGGCTTGCTCGCGGACTCTTGTGA
>JAYYJN010000189.1:0-4139 GCA_036146215.1 Planctomycetota bacterium | reverse complement strand
GTGTACCGCTCCCGGTATCACGCAGTGGGTGAGACTACTGAAGAACGGATTGACGCCAGCGCCACGATAGCATCGCCTTCATTTAGTGCGTGGAAATAGCTGTCATTTACGCGTGAAAATCGCCGATTTCCCTCTGCCGCTCAACAACTTTTGCGGTGCCGGCGATCGCCTTCGGTAAGACCGGCAAAATCGCGAGAGTTTTCCTATTTTTACTGATCGGAACGCGCGAAAATCGCCGATACACGGCATGAAGGTTCGTTCTTTCCCGTTTCTGTAAGGCACCCATCATGCATCGTACTTTGACCTTTTTTGGAACCTCTCTCGGACTGTTGGTTCTTATCACGCTCGTGGCAGCTTCAACCAGTCGGGCTCAAAATAAGACTGCTCGAAATGTGCGTTCGGACGCCCAGCGTGACGTGAACAAGAAGGAGTCGACCGGCGGCCTGTGGTCCAGCGCTTCGAAGCTAAGGCAACGATTTTTGCCATTCACACTCGACAAGGACGCCCGCAAAGATGGTCCTGCCGAGCAAGCGCGACAAGCCGACGCTACCAGCGGTCGCCGGCAGAAAGCGAAGCGATCCGAACAGGCGGTTGCGAAAGAGACTTCGCGCGGTGCAGAACGGTCTTCAAGCGTACTTCAATCATCCACCGGGGGCCGCTCTGAAGGGTCTCGTAGAATGGTGACCATGCCCGCCATAAGCGTTCCTCCAGCTGCAAGCCGACCGGGTACTGATCCAGCGGAGAGATCGCCTCGCGGGAATGCCGGTGGCTCGAAAACGCTTGGCAAACCAGGAGCAACCCCAGTGCCATCGAATGTTTCAAAACGGTCCTTGCCGGTAAGCAAGGCGCGGCAGCCGATTGCGACGGCGGATCTTCGCGAGGGAAAATCCTCGCGGCGTAGAAATCGACTCAGTCATGTTGATACGAATCCGACACCGGAAGTTCGCATCGGCCGAGTGGCATCATCCCCCGCGAAGTTGTCTGGGACCTCCGCACAAGTCGTGCCGGACAAGTCCACGGCCGTTTCGGGTGAGGTGCGTGCGAGTGATCGTCAGGCAGATGCTCGCGTCCCTGGTCTTGCCACCGCTGGTCGTGCACAGAGCGTGAAAGCGTTTTCACGCGGTCGCAATGAAAGTGATGGGCAACCAAAGACAGACGCACTTCCGCGGAAAGGGGTTCCTGCCCGCACGACGATCGGCAACAGCACCGTAGCCAATCCAGTACGGCAGGCGTCGACAACTTCGGTAGCGGCAGAGACTCGGGATGATCGCACCAGGAAACAGCCTGTGTCTTCGTCGCGGACCAATCCCCTGTCGGGCCGCGTTACGACCCATGCTGGGGCCCGTGCTGAGGCAGAAAAGAATAAATCTAAAGCCGATCTTCCGCAAAGGGTGTCAGCGCGACTGACTTCCCAGACAGTGGGAGGTGAGTTGGGGGACAGCCTTCTTTTCACGAAAAGCCCTCAGTTGAGTGTAGAGACGTTGGGGCCGAGTGAGGTGGTGATTGGCAAGGAAGCGACATTTAAGGTTCGCCTGAGGAATCTCGGTGATCCGGTTGCAGAGTCGGTGTTGGTTCGGATTAACACCCCTCTCGGCGCCCAAATTGTCGCGGCACAGCCCTCACGCGGTCAGACTAATTCGGTGGCTACGTCAAAGCAAAAGCCGCTGGAGTGGCGATTGGAGCGGTTGGACTCACATCAGACAGAGTTTCTTAATTTGCGGATCGTTCCCCGAAAAAGCGATGCGTTCGATCTAGGGGTCACTTGGACACTCGCACCGATTGCATCCCAGGCTCGCATCAAGGTTCAGGAGCCTAAGCTGAATCTAGAAATTATCGGGCCTCATGAAATCGATTACGGTGATACAAAGATTTATCGGTTGACCATTTCGAATCCGGGCAATGGCGTAGCAGACAACGTGCAGCTTAAATTGAAGCCCCTCGACGGTTCGAGTCGGCCGATGGCGGTTCGGGATCTGGGGTCATTGGGACCGGGTGGCAAGCAGGTGATGGAGGTCGAATTGACAGCTCGCCAGAATGGTTACCTCAATGTAGAGGCTCAGGCGATCGCTGACACCGACTTGAAGGCAGCGGCCCGCCAGCGTGTATTGGTTCGTCGTGCCCAGTTGGGGATTGATGCCGATGGTCCCGAGATGAACTATGCAGGTACGACGGCTACCTACCGTTTTAAGGTGGACAATCAGGGTAACTCTTCGGCAAAAAACATTCGTGTTGTGGCAACCTTGCCGACCGGGGCGGATTATCTTGATAGTAGTGATCAAGGAGAATGGACTCCGGAATCACGTCAGGTGGTATGGAGCGTGCCGGCACTGGTCGCGCAGAATAATCAAACATTTGAGGTCCGCGTATCGCTGTCGCACCCTGGCGAGAATTTATTTAACGTTCGTTTGTCCGCTGACGATGACCTCGCCGCAAGTAGCGAAGTGGCCACCCTCGTAGAGGCGCTCGCCGATTTGCAATTGGTCATCAACGACCCGCGTGGCCCCGTTCCTGTGGATGAGGAAACCACCTATGAGGTACTGATTAGTAATCGGGGTACCAAGGCGGCGGAAGCGGTCGATGTGGTGGTCTTCTTTTCAGAGGGAATCGAGCCTATTTCTGTTGCGGGCGGCAGTGCGACGGTGAATCCGGGGCAAGTCATCTTTCATCCAATCGATCAGATTGCGCCGGGGGATGATGTCGTTTATAAGATTGCCGCTCGTGCCAATCGAAGTGGCAATCATGTCTTCCGCACGGAGGTTGCATGTGAGGAGTCCGACGTGCGTTTGGTGGCCGAAGAAAGCACACGATTCTACGGTGCCCACGCGGTGCAAAGGCAGGCTCGCAAAGATAACGAGACGCCTGCAGCTGGTTCGGGTGATTCGGACGACGCGGCCGATGAGATACCCGAGTATCGGCGGCAAAAATCTTAGATCGATTTTTCTGAAGATTCACAATAGGAAAAGTCGAGCGGCAACTCGCTCCGCGGGTCGTCGATTCGAACAGCAACCTTTCCGTGGAGCAGATCCTCTAGGAGGATTCCCACCAGCTCTGCACGCCAACTCTGGGTTAGCTTCGGCGGTTCTTCGTGGCCGCGCAGTTGGAGTCGATGCGCAATTAGTTCGCGGACATCGCTGGGATTACCGACCATGCTGGTCGCGATTTGAGACTTGTGACAAATGCTTTGTAACGCAGAAGAAAGCAATTGCCCAAGCATATTCAATTGCGGGGGCATTTCAGCGCGTGGCTGGGATACGGGAAGCTCGCCTTCCGGGCATTCTACCCCCGCTTGGATGGACGCAGCGATTTCCGGAAGAACCTTTCGCAGGTCCCCACGTTCCATACCACGGATATTTTTAATCTGTTCGATGTCGGTGGGGGGGTGTTTGGCCATTTCGATAATCAAGTCGTCGCGAAGCACCCGCTTCACGGGCATATTTCTCCTTTCTGCGGTCCGCTCCCTCCAGAAGAACAGTTCCTTGACGACGGCTTTGCTCCGCCGAGAGAGTCCCGAGATTCCTGATACCCGCCGCCATTTCTTGCGATCGTGTGATTCTTGTACTTGATAAAGCCAGCTTTCCATTTCCTCCTCAAACCAGGAAAACCGCTCAAGTTTACGGAGTTTTTTCGAGATTTTCTGCTCCATCCGCTCCAGGTAAAGCACGTCCCCCATAGCGTATTCGAGTTGCTTTTTCGTGAGCGGTCGCTTCTGCCAATCAGACCGCGTTTGGTCCTTTGCGGGCGATTTGTGTAGCAGTTTTTTTACCAAGGTTCGATAAACAGCAGGGTACTCAAGTCCGATCAGCCCCGCAGCAATTTGCACATCGTAAAGGTTTGCTGGAACCTTGCCTGTGGCTCGCAGGCAAAAACCAACTTCTTCTCGACCGGCGTGGACAAGGGTCTTATGTCCGCCTTCAGCCAACAGTTGCCAGAATGGCGAAAGGTCACCCACTTTCAGTGGATCAATAATCGTCTGCATCTCACCAGAAGCAATTTGAACCAGGCAAAGTTCGGGTCGATAGGTATTTTCGGAAATAAATTCAGTATCAAACGCGATAACATCAGCCGAAGCGAGCTGTTCACACAGTTCATTGAGTTGGTTCTCTGATGTGACAAGCTGATGCATTAAGCGGTTCGGTTCT
>JAYYJN010000188.1:0-5256 GCA_036146215.1 Planctomycetota bacterium | reverse complement strand
CCGCTCGTATACCTTGATAATGCGGCAACCACACAGAAGCCACGTCAGGTACTGGAGGCCATGGATACGCTCTATACCTCGCATTATGCAAACGTGCACCGGGGCATCCACACTCTGAGTGAGGAAAGCACCGATCAATTTGAAGCTGCTCGTGATGCGGTGTGCCGGATGTTGGGCGGAGTCATGCGAGAGGAAGTGGTATTCACTCGTGGAACGACCGAAGCAATCAATCTAGTTGCCTGCAGTTGGGGCGATCAAAACATTTCCGACGGTGACGAGATTCTTATATCCGAAATGGAGCACCACGCGAACATTGTGCCATGGCAGCAACTGGCGGAACGGTCCGGGGCATCGATTCGCTGGATTCCCATCACTGATGATGGCTACCTTGACCTAGAAGCCTTCAACACAATGCTCTCTTCGCGAACAAAACTGGTAGCCATCACGGCCGTCTCCAACGTCCTGGGGACGATCAATCCGATCAAGCAGATCATCGAAACTGCGCATTCCCACGGGGTCGTCGTCCTTGTTGACGCGGCTCAGTCGGTTCCGCATTGCCCGACCGACGTGCGTGCCTGGGACGCTGACTTCGTGACCTTCGGGGGCCACAAAATGCTCGGTCCCACCGGGATTGGCGTGCTTTATGGGAAGCGACAATTGCTGGAAGCCATGCCACCCTGTCTTGGTGGTGGCGGCATGATCCGCCGCGTGCGAAAAGAGGGTTTTGAAGCGGCCGATCTTCCAGATAAATTCGAGGCTGGCACGCCTCCCTTCGTGGAAGCGATCGGTTTGGCAGCGGCGATTGATTATTTGCAAAATGTCGGCTTGGAATCAGTCGCAAAACACGAACAGCAACTGGCCGCCCTAGCAATGGAAAGACTTGGCGCGATTGAGGGGGTTCGGGTTTTTGGTCCGCCAGCCTCAGACCGTGCGGGGATCGTAAGTTTTCAGATTGATGGCGTGCATGCACACGATGTCGCCCAAATTTTAGACCGCCACGGCATAGCAATCCGCGCCGGTCACCACTGTGCAATGCCGCTACACCTGCGTCTTGAGGTTCCCGCAACCTCCCGCGCAAGTTTTTACTTTTACAACACCGTGGCAGATGTTGAAGCATTGGCTGCGGCCATTGAGGAAACGCAAACGGTTTTTCGAAAGAAGTAGGAAATCACACGACCATGCCGACGATCGAAGTTCGCACCGACCACCAACTACCGGCCGCAGAAGCCGTTGAAAAACTGCGATTATTTGGTGAAACGCTCAAACAGAAGCATGGCGGTGAAGTTGAGATCATCAAAGAGCAATGGCACGACCAAACACTCGACTTCAGCCTCGCGGCGAAAGGAATCACGATTGACGGTGAATTGGTCGTAGACGACGATCAAGCATTGGTGCGTTGCCGTCTTCCGTTTGCCGCGATGCTCTTTCGTGGTCGGATCGAGAACGACATTCAGAAGACATTGCGAGCCGCACTGACAGATCCTACTTGAGCTGCGCCATCTATTTCTGGGCCGGCATCACCGTGATCTGTTGGCCGGAGCGGACAAAATCCAACCCGTTCGGTCTCAGGAGATCCGCAATCAATCTTTCAAGCGATACTTCTCGGACGTCAAGCACAACAACCCGCTGCAGATTGATCCCATCGGCCTCAATGGCCTGCCGCTGCCACTGAATGGTCAGTTCAGTTTGGCTGGCGATCGCGGCGAGAATTGCCTCAAGCGGGGCTTCGACCCGTAGAGTGTACACCTGAGTTCCACCCGCTGAAATGTCTGCCGTGCTTCGCTCCGGCATGTCACTTGGTCGAGACGATGGATCCAACTGCCAATGCTCTTCGGCTCGACCGCTGAAAATCAATTGCGACCCATTGCGTTTCACCATCGCTTGTGGAAACTGTTGCTTCCATTGCTGGATTAAACGAGCATGCTTATCCGTGGCGGCAGGGTAACTTCGTCGCAATGAGGGCTTTTGACCAATCGGAACAATCGCGAAGCTTTGTCCTGTCGATTCAAATCGAGGCATCGCGCCAAAACCGGCAAGAACAATCGTACACTGCGTCGCACAGTCCATCGGCGGCAGTCTACCCGACACCCAGAGGTCGTGTGGCAGGCGGTCCGGATGCTGCCACTGCAATTCATAATTCTGAGTGATCTTGCGCATAATTTCTTCGGGTGTAGCAAGGCGATTCCAGGAAATCGGGAAAGGCTGCGACAATCGGCTCTCGACTTCGGAGGGCATATTTTTGATTTGATCCTGCACGAGAGCACGCACCGTCTGCAATTTTTTTACCTCTTCGAACGGGCCCACGTAGCCGACCGGCCCGAGCCACGTGACTGCCGCACCAAACTGCGCCGCAATTTCCGCCAGTGCTGTGCCGAGCGGGGTCCCTCGGGTGCGGTAGCTGAGGGGAATATCGGGATCTATTCGGCGATCGAGAAAAATCGTAACGCCGAACTGCTTTGAGATCATACGCAACGCGTCACGCCTGGAGTCGCCAGATATTTCAAAGCCTACGTGTCGATTGAGTGTCTCGGACAAACCTTTCCCGGTCAGGAGTTTTCCGGGATCGGCCCGGACTGTGACCGGCACCAACAGGACCGCAAACAGGAAAAGCCGCCATCCGCACCGCAGACGGGTGACAGTGGATAATCGAATCATGAGAACAGATCCTTCTCGCGACCTTTTGAATGCGTAGCAGGAATAATTCGGCCCTCGTAACACTGGTTGCACGCGTAACAAAGGCCGACTTCTCCATTTTCGCATCCGAATTGGCCCCGCGGAAGACGAAAATGCGACTCGGTGGTAATTTTTCGCATTTACAAAATGATCGAATTAAACTGGAGAAGGGACAGAGAAGGTACACATTCGCACAACAATCACTTTCATCTTTCATCTCTCATCAACGAGTCCTCTCATGTCCGTCTCGCCTCCTCGCGTTCCATTGCTGCAAGATCTTTATATCGACTATCTTCGCGGGGAAACCGCGTCCACTTTTCTCGCACGTGTCCGAGCCCATTATGAGCGATCGACGATCGAGCGACTTGCAATCATGTCCAACCGGTTTGGACGCAGAGCCGCCATTTTCTCGCTCGTGTCGATGGCCGATTTCAAGTCGAATCAAATTGTCGGCCCTGCACTGCAAGACACCGATCGGCAAGTACGCGAGATCGCGCGACAAGGTATTTTCCACCTATGGCGGCAAGCCGATGACCACCTCAATCAGCAAGCCATTGAAAAAATCATCGACCTGAATCGACAATCGCACTTTGCGCAGGCCGCCCTTAATGCCACCGATCTACTCGAGGTTGCGCCGAAGTTCGCCGAGGCTTGGAATCAGCGAAGTTTGTCGCACTATCGACTGAAACTTTACACCGATGCCATTCGCGATGGTCGGCGCACGATGGAATTGAATCCCTATCATTTCGAATGCCTCACGCGGATGGGACGCTGCCATGAACAACTCGATGATCTCATCTCTGCGCTTGATTTCTTCCGACAGGCGCTTCACGTACATCCTGATCTTGCGGGGGTCCGCGCTAAAGTCAACTATCTGCAGCGTTCGCTGAGCGACTGACTAAACTCACTCTTGAGGCGTTGGTTGATCCAGCCTCCCGCCACGTGTTAAGATCTGGAAATTGCCGTCTCATCAACGCACCCGCAGGCGGGAAGGATGCTATGTCCCGTGTAATTCTTGCCCTCGATCAAGGAACCACTTCGAGTCGTGCCATCCTTTTTGATATTCATGGCCGACCGCTCGAGGTGAAGCAGCAAGAGTTCCCTCAGATTCTACCCGAGCCAGGTTGGGTTGAGCACGACCCGGAAGACATCTGGTCGACTCAACTCGCAGTGGCACGCGAGGTGCTTTCCGGTCCAAATTATGGCCCGAAAGATGTGGCTGCGATCGGTGTCACAAACCAACGCGAGACAACGCTGATCTGGGAACGTGCGACCGGCAAGGCTGTCGGCCCAGCAATCGTCTGGCAAAGTCGAGCAAGCGAGCCGATCTGTCGCCGATTAAAAGAGTCGGGACACGAGCCTCGCTTTCAGGAAAAGACTGGCCTGCTGCTGGATCCTTATTTTTCGGGCACCAAAATCCGCTACCTTCTAGACAGTGATCCAAGGCTGCAAAGGCAGGCCGAAAAAGGTGAACTGTTATTCGGTACCGTCGACTCTTTTCTGATTTGGCGGCTAACGGGTGGCAAACGACATGTCACGGATTTCAGCAACGCGAGTCGCACGCTGCTGCTGAACATTCACACGCTGGAGTGGGACCAAGAGCTACTCGATATTCTAAATATCCCGGCCGCCGTATTGCCGGAAGTTGTGCCCTCAAGCGGTATCATTGGTCAGACCGATCCGGCGTTATTCGGGCGTTCCATTCCGATTGCCGGGATCGCAGGAGATCAGCAAGCTGCAATGTTCGGTCAGGCCTGCTTTCACCCTGGAGACGTCAAAAATACTTATGGCACTGGATGTTTCATGCTGATGAACACCGGCTCCAGTCCCGTTGTCTCAAAAAACAAGCTATTGACGACCATCGGTTGGCAAATGGGGGGGCAGGTCACCTATTGCCTGGAGGGCTCGGTCTTTATCGGCGGCGCAGTAGTCCAGTGGCTCCGTGACGGCTTGGGACTGATCGAATCTGCAAGTGAAATCGAGTCACTGGCTTCGTCGGTGGAGGACGCCGGCGGGTTGGTGCTGGTTCCGGCCTTTGTGGGACTCGGTGCGCCCTACTGGGATCCCACGGCACGCGGTATTCTGCTCGGAATCACCCGCGGCACCACCGATGCGCATCTGGCGCGGGCCGCTATCGAGTCGATGGCATTCCAAACGCGCGATCTGCTTGATGCAATGCAAAAAGATGCCCAAGCCAATCAAATCGAATTGAAAGTGGACGGAGGGGCGTGCGTAAACAATCTGCTGATGCAATTTCAGGCCGACATTTTGGGCAGTCCGGTTCGACGGCCCAAAATCACCGAGACGACGGCGCGCGGTGCAGCGTTCCTGGCGGGACTTGGCGTCGGTTTCTGGAGTCAAACGGATGAAATTGCCGAACTTTGGGAGTGCGATCGTGTTTTTGAACCTCAAATACAGGAAACGGAGCGGACACAGCGGTACCGTACCTGGCAACAGGCCGTAGCCCGCTCGCAACATTGGAATGATGCAATCGGGAATGGTTAGTGACCCCTGACAAGGTGTGCTTGTGATTGAATTTGCTGATTCAAAACCTCAGTTTGAGCCGGGAATGCTCGTCCGGCA
>JAYYJN010000187.1:0-4472 GCA_036146215.1 Planctomycetota bacterium | reverse complement strand
CAACCTTTTCCGCGTCGGATCCCAGTTATCATTTCTGGCGGTAGCAACGCTGATTTTCTTAGAACCAATTCGTCAGCAGTTCATAAAGAAACGACGCGATCCGCTACAGGTGCATATTGCGCGGTCACGTCCCTGGCCTTTACGCCTTGTGCGCCAGGTGGGTGGATGGTTCTGGCAGTTGTCGCTCGCCGGACTGGTCGTTTTCCTGGTGGCCTTGCCCCTGGTGATGCTGCACTTTCATCTGTTTACGCCCATCGGCGTGCTGCTTACTCCGCTCCTCTACATCCCTCTCGCACTTGCGCTTGCATCAGGACTTGGGATTTTATTAACCGGTTGGCTTATCCCGCCAATTGCCACATGTTTTGCGACGGTTTGTGATTGCAATCTTGGCATCCTGGAATGGGGCGTATCGACCGCAAGCTGCTTGTCATTCGGCTATGCCTACGTGGCCGGGCCTATGACCTGGTGGACGATCCTGTTTTATTTCGGTTTTGCTCTTTGGGCATTTCTACCGCGTTATCGGCCACCGCGATTGCATGCAATCGGATTACTTAGTCTCTGGATCGTCGTCGGAATGCTTTCCTCGTCACATGCCCAAGACCAGAAAACACTCCGCTGCACTTTTATTGACGTGGGCCAAGGGCTTTCGGTGCTGCTTGAACTCCCGGAGGGCACCGCAATCCTCTACGATGCTGGCCGAATGGGCTCTCCATCGGCTGCTGTACGGGCCATCTCTGCAACGCTCTGGTCTCGAGGCAGAACGCATCTCGACGCGATAATTGTTTCGCACGCTGATGCGGACCATTTCAATGCTATTCCTGAATTACTTGAAAGATTCAGCGTTGGAGTGGTTTTCATGAGTCCGTCGATGTTACGAAAACAGGACCAGGCCACGGAAGCACTTTTGACGGCTATTGAAAATAAGCAGGTGCCGATCCGTGCACTCTGGCGCGGTGGATTGCTTGATGCAGCCGATACGCGGCTTACAATCCTTCATCCCACCGATACGGGGATCAACTCCACACCCCACGGAAGCGTTGATAATGCCAATAGCATCGTGATGCTTGCCGAATCTCACGGCAAACGCATGCTACTTACAGGCGACATCGAGTCTGCAGGCCTTGAGCGACTCTTGGAACATCCCCCAATCGAGTGCGATCTTATACTGGCACCTCACCATGGCAGTCCCAAAAGTCGTCCAGAAAGTGTCGCGCTCTGGTGTCGCCCGAAAATCACCGTGATCAGTAGCGGACTTACTCTGCCTGACCAAGAGGTTCGCAACGCATACACCGCCGGGGGCCGGATGCTGCTGCACACCGGTGCCTGTGGGGCGATCGAGGCGACGCTCGGACCTGAGGGAGTCAGAATCGAGACGCAACACGCAAAAAACCGTTAAAACTTACCCCTCCGCATCCCCTCAGCACGTTCCAGGGCTGGAAAGGAGGGTTTGCAGTCCAGCCGAGCCCTGATACACTGTGGGGCTAAGTTATGGATGTTTAATGTATTCGGTCGACCTCTCGGAAAAGTATTGCGGTCGGCCCCACCAGAAAGGAAATCCCGACCCGACCATGGCGGGCGCTGGCTGAATGCCTTGATAGGATCTGCGGCTTCAGTTGAGTCGTGGCGACAGGAAGGCAACGAGGCAGAACAAGAAAACGATGTCGATCACCCAAGAAAAGAAACAAGAGTTGATTAAAGATTTTGGCCAGAGCGATGGCGACACCGGTTCCCCCGAAGTTCAAATTGCTATCTTGACCAGTCGTATCAACTCACTCACGACCCACATGCAGAAATTCAAAAAGGATCACTCCACTCGTCGGGGCCTCCTTTCGCTCGTGAGTCGACGCCGGGGATTATTGGATTACCTGAAACGCGTCGCCCCGCAACGATATCTTGATATCATCGCGCGGCTGCATATCCGCAAGTAGTCCACCTCTGTACATCGCACGCTTCTGCCGGACGGCCTTGATGGCTGCCTCTGCTCGGGCACATCGCCCCAGTTAACGACATACGTTTTTAAGCAATGTGATTAAAGAAATAAAAATATCTGTTTTGTAATACTTATGTAGGAAGAAAAAGAAAGTGGAAACAATCAAAGTAGAAAAAAGAATTGGTCAGCATGTTTTATCGATTGAAACCGGTGGCTTGGCAAAACAGGCAGCAGGCAGTTGCCTGATCCGCTACAACGATACAGTCGTACTCGTGGCGGTTGCCACGGGCGAACCCCGCGCGGGAATTGACTTTTTTCCGCTGACATGCGATTACCGTGAGCGAACGGCTGCGGCTGGAAAATTCCCCGGTGGTTTTTTGAAACGGGAAGGACGACCCACAACGAAAGAAACGCTTACCGCGCGGTTAATTGATCGTCCGATTCGCCCGCTATTCCCCAAATGGTTTCATGACGAAGTCCAAGTGCAAGCTTTTGTCGTCTCAAGCGATAAGCAAACCGATGGCGATGTGCTTGCCATGAACGGCGCGTCGGCCGCACTTTGCGTTTCACCGCTGCCTTTCCTAGGACCCTGTGCTACGGTGCGAATGGGCCACATCGACGGAAAGTTCGTGCCCTTTCCCACTCACGACGAACTGGAGGAAAGTGATCTGGACCTGATCGTTTCAGGCACCAAAGATGCGGTGGCCATGATTGAAGGGTTCGCTCGGGAAATGCCTGAGGATTTAATGACCGAAGCAATTCTCGAGAGCCACAAAGTGATTGTAGGCCTCTGCGAATTACAAGAGGAATTGCAGTCGAAGGTGGCCGTGGAGAAAAAGGAATATGAAATTCCTGAAGCGGACACTCTGATTGATCAGTTGGCCGAAAAATATTACGACCGCTTCAAAGTAGCCAAGCAGACCGAGGGCAAGCAGGCGCGTGCCGAAGCGGTTTCCGCGCTCAAAGCAGAAGTGATTGCGGAAATGATTCCGAACCCGGATGCCGAAGATGCCCTCTGTCCTCAACGCTTCGGCAAAGCGTGGCATGACCTAGAGGCTCGCGTCGTCCGTGATCTGATTCTTGCCGGCACCCGACCCGATGGTCGTGATGGCAAAACCCTTCGGCCAATCGAGTGTCATGTTGATGTATTGCCACGCGTTCATGGATCGGCCGTATTCCAGCGAGGCGAGACTCAGTCTCTGATCACCGTGTGCCTGGGAACCTCTCGCGATGAGCAGCGGGTCGATGGACTGTTTGAAGAATATTCCAAAAAATTCATGCTCGACTATAACTTCCCTTCCTTCTCCGTCGGTGAATGTCGACCGATTCGGGGACCGGGGCGTCGCGAAATCGGCCACGGCGCTTTGGCAGAACGAAGCGTGAACCCGGTGCTTCCGGATCCGGATGTCTTTCCCTACACCGTGCGGGTCATCAGTGACATTCTCGAATCGAACGGTTCGAGCAGCATGGCGAGCGTATGCGGAGCTACGCTCGGCTTGATGGCCGCTGGCGTACCGATCACCAACCCGGTGGCAGGCATTTCGGTCGGCCTCGTAAAACAGGGTGACGATTGGACCCTCCTGACTGATATTCTGGGGGATGAGGACCATTTCGGCGACATGGACTTTAAAATTGCCGGCACGCAAAACGGCATCACGGGAATTCAACTCGATCTTAAAATCGAGGGCATCAGCGAGGAAATCATTCGGGCCACGCTCGCACAATCGCGGGAAGCGCGAATGGAAATCCTCCGGCTTATGCTGACGACCATTCCCAAGCCAAAAGAAGATATCTCTGGCTGGGCACCGAGGCTGCTACGGACAAAGATCAACCCGGAAAAAATTGGGATGCTTATCGGCCCTGGTGGCAAGAACATTCGTTCCTTGCAAGAAACGACCGGTACGGTGGTCGAAGTCGACGACGACGGTGTGGTCACCATTGCCAGCAACAACGCGGAAGACGGTAATGAAGCGCTTGCCCAGATCGAGGCAGTAACCGCCTCGGTCAAAGTCGGCAAGATTTATAAGGGCACCGTAAGCAGCGTTAAGGATTTCGGCGCCTTTATCGAAATTCTTCCCGGACGCGATGGCCTCTGTCACATCAGCGAATTGTCGAACGAATACGTGAGCAGCGTATCGGACATCTGCAGTGTGGGTGACGAAATCGAGGTCAAAGTGATTGCGGTCGATGAGCAGGATCGCATCAAACTCAGCCGTAAAGCTGCCGAGCAGGAACTGGCAGGCGCGGCGAGCGACGGAGAAGAGTAAGACTCGCAGAACGATTCGCAGTCATGTCCCGACCCCCTGTGGGGTCGGGGCCGCTGTGATGCGAATGTTGATCGTGATCTGTGACTGGGAGATGCCATGGGTGAGCCCGAAACGCTGACTCCAGAGGAACTCGACCAAAAGCTGGCCGGGCAGTTCGCAGAGTTCGTGCAATTGGTCGGTGGCCTAGCGCACGAAATAAAAAATCCTCTATCAACGATTCGCTTAAATCTGGAGCTGCTCGGCGAAGATTTAAGCGATCCTCAAACCCCCAGCGA
>JAYYJN010000186.1:0-10093 GCA_036146215.1 Planctomycetota bacterium | reverse complement strand
TATCGCTCGCACCGCTGTATCCTGCTGCCGAGGCTGTGATCGTAACATTCTGCGTGCCATCGACGTCGCTGTCATCCACTGCCGCAATGTCAAACGTCGCGCTACTCTGACCATCAAGCAGTGTCACCTGTGCCGGTACGGTCGCTTCGCTCGTATCGTCACTCGTGAGCGCGACCGTTAAATTACCTCGCGGATCGCTCCGCGTCACCGTAGCCGTTGTCGCCGCAGCACCAGCCTCCTCAGCAATCGAGGCATCAGCAATCACGACATTTAACACGAGCGGTACATCTTCATCGGTCACCTCAAGAAAAAAATCCCACTGTGTTTGGTTATGTTGCAGACGGTACCGGTGATTATCAGGACCCCATCCGTCAACTTCGATGATGCCGTCGGCACCGATACCGTCGTCGTATACGTTGTGTCCGTTTGCGACGAGATCATCATAGAGCCTTTGACTGTTTGAATAGGGAACAATCCCGTCATCAACTGCATGCAGCACGATTGCATTCAGAGTGGGTGTGGGAGATGGTCCCGTCGGTACCGGTGGTGTACTACCCAGAAAAAAAGCACCACCAAGGCCGCCAGAATGTGCTCCAAAGGCTGCGATATCTTCGCTGCGATATGTTGCAACGTAGTAGCTAAAATAGGCACCCCACGAATGACCCGTCGTGAATATCTGGGACGTGTTGATATTGTAATTCGTGTCTGCCCAATCAATCATATCATCCACGAATGACAGATCCGAAGAGGTTCCACCGGCGCCCAAATCCCAAGTCCTGAAAAACCCTAAGGATTCAGGGAACAGGACAATAAATCCGTTCTCATGCGCCGTGGTTTGCCATCCGTAATAACCATTTTCCGCTGATCCACCGCTTTGTTCACTGCTGTTACCGCCCATGCCGTGAAACATGAACAGAAGCGGCGTTGGTGTCGATGGATCATACGACTCTGGTACATAGTAGCCAAAGTTCCTTCCGTTGATCGTCGTATATTCCGGCGAATAGTCAGGTGACGATGAAGCAGCCACGGCCATTGATTCAAGGCCATCAGCAGTGACAGGGTTATTTGTCGCTGCCAATGAATGCCCATCAAGCGGTGACCCTGTGATGATCACATCATCGATCGAATCAGCATTAACTTCCGCTTGTGGTGCTGCAGTCACACCAGTGAGCATGCGTCGTTGTTCAAGCGACTCGCAGCGAAGTTTTATTTTATTAAGCGTGAGATGTGTTGTTGATTTAGACCCAGAATGTTTTAGAGGCTTTAAAAGCCCAACTAGCCAGTTCGAAAATTCCACTTCCCTGTCTCCATGTGATTAAGATGCTTAGGACATTCGATGGTGTGAGAGAAAAAAGAATCAACTGGCCATTTGATTCAATTATTTTTTCGGGAAGAGATACTCTTCCCGCCATCGATTTTTATCGCCCTTGCATGTTGAGTGATCTCGCCCCCTCAAGCATGGTGTCCTCAGGAAAAAATATTTTCAATGATTATTTGATTTTTATTTCAAAGAATCCACTGAAACGAGCAATGTGCGAAGATTTCGCATAGCCCGGCGAGATAAAAACACCGTGACGCAATGCAGCTTACGGGCAGCGTGGGTGGTCGTAATTCGACATTTACATTGGAGTTAGAGCGATCGAAGCTAAAGCAAAAACTGCAGTCCGCTCAGCAAGCTGGTCCCGATACGGGTTCTGCCTTCCACGGTATTTGGAAGATCATTCTCGCGAAGTACCATCCCGTAAAACTCGAATTGAGCACCGAAACGGTAAACCGCTTTCACGATTCCCCTGCGATTGATTTGATCGTGCAGAGGGTCACCGATTTGCCTGGGATAGTATTCCCCGTAATTAAGCATCAGGAGCCATCGATCAAGGTCAATATTAAGATTGACGTAATAACCGAATCCCGTAAGTTTTTTTCCGTCTGCCGGCAGTTTTTCTCGGTAGTAAATACTGCGACCCCAACGGATATCCTCGGCAGTAAACAACTCGCCCTCTAGATTATGTCCGGGTTTTCGATATCCGTATTCATCGTAAATGCCCTCAGCAGAAAATTGGCACCGTCCCCGACGAAACATGGCATCGAAACCCAAATGATTTCGTCGAAGCTTTTGATGCTCCGATCCGATACCGTCTTGCCACTTGATCGATGAGCCGATCGCGAAGTTATCGCGACCAAACCCGACTCGGCCGATCAATGCCTTCGACGAATTCGTATCCTTGTCGATGCCTCCGTTGACCAAGCCTGCTGAGATCACGGAGAGTCCTCCAGCATATTGAAAAAGCACCCCCGTCTCCCGCCAAAGAATCGACTCGGTGCGGATAAAGGGAGCATCCTCACGACTGTTCTCATAAATTGGAAAATAAGCACGCCCGAAAGGCGTGATTATTTTTCCGATAGACATCATGAAATTTCCTTTTTGTGCGGAGACAAAAAGCTGTGAAATTTCATAGATATCGACTTCAAAGTTGTTCATCCACGGCAGCCTAGTATTGTCCACCAATTGATTACGATCAAAGGGTTGGTTTAAATAGAATTCTCCGCGAACCGTCGTCAGCCACTCCTGCCCCATCCGTCGATACGTTGCTCCGAGAATCGCTTCGGATAAAAAGGTGGCCTCATTGCCGCTCCACTCAATGCGCTGATCATTGAGATATGCACCGCGCACTAGCATGTCGAATCCAATTCCCTGAAAAGCGTCCTCTGGGGGAAGATGCGTATCCCATGCATACTCGGATTGCTGCAGCAGTAATGGAACATTGAAGTTAAGCGGGGTGTGCGCAAGAGTCACCGGGGGCAATGGAATAGCGACAACACGAGGCCGAATCGCCGCGCGTGGGGTGAGTCCTGGCGGCAGGACTTCAATGCCAGGGGATAAACTTTCCAGGGGCAGATCCTCATCCAAAATTATCCCCTCGCGTGCTACCGGATTCGGCAGTGCTTCAATCACGTCAATCGCATCAATCGCATTAAGGGCATTAGCACCGGGAGCGACGGGATGAAAGGTTTTCGACTCCACCGGTGGCAACCGGATTGGTTGTGATATCCGGGAGTCGGCGGGCTCGGCATAAGACCGCGCAACGTGAAGCGGCGCCTCAAGAGCGAGCCCGAAGACTGCTAGCAAGAGATGCAATGCTCTGCCAGCAATCGCCCGCTTCCTGGACACAGATCCTCCATCCCGCATACAATTCGGACTCATACGAATTGTCTGCTGCGAAGAAAAAAATTGAAATAATATCGTAAAATACCGCGTTTCACGCAGATTTTCATCTCACTCTGCACCCGCGCGATAATAGCTGTTTGTTTTACGTACCTCCGTGTCATCGTCGTTATAACCGGAATTATCTATAATTATCGGAATGACCGGTTAACCCGATGTATTTTGCGGTGATTAATCAAATCGCCTATTTTAATTTCACATCGACTGGCCGCCCGATTGGATGAATCCGATTCAAGGCTTTTAACATCACGTGGAGGGAGTGGTGATGCGTAGGACCGAAATCCAGGATTGCCCCTATCCACATCGGTATCGAACCGTTTTTCGAGCTGGTTTCACGCTGATCGAACTTCTGGTCGTGGTCGCCATAATTGGCATTCTGATCGCAATGCTATTGCCAGCCGTAAATTATGTTCGGGCACGTGCGCAAGCAATTCAGTGTCAGTCAAATTTGCGTCAGATCGGCCTAGCCATGCAAAGCTACTTGGATTCGCAAGGAACAAAAGGACGTTATCCTGATGCAGCCGTGCTTCCATCACTCACACCGGATCGGGAATCACTCGCAGATATACTGCTACCTTTTTTGGACGAAAATGCTGCCGTCTTCAAATGTCCTGGTGATCAAGAGTATTTTGCAAAGGAAGGCCTAAGCTATGAGTACAATGCCTCCCGTTTTGCGAAAAAAACGCGAAAGGAATCGCTTATCGGACGTCGAAGCGGTAAACAGACTAGATCCACGTCCGAGTACTGGATCGTTCATGATTTCGACAACTTCCACGGGCCCGAAGGAGAGGAAGGATCTTATAATTACCTCTACGTAGATGGCCATGTCGAGGGCCTGTAAACCGGTAACAAAAATTTAAATAACAACGTCGATATTGGAAACGTCACGGGAAACGCTGCGATGAAAAATATTTGGTGGGCTGTTTTATCAGTGTTTGTGGTCACAGGGATTGTAATCACCTGGGTAATTCAATCTGCGGAAAATCCGGAATGGAAAGAAATGCAGCAACTGCAGGAGGAAATCCGTGCATCGATGCAAGCCGATGCAGAGCAAACCAACGGTAACGACTCCCCGGAATCTAGCCCCGAAACGGAGGCGGAAAAAGAAAGGCGCGAGGAACTCCGTATGGAGAAGATCGCGGAGTATCGAGATAAGATTGAGTCGCTACCGGAGAAACTGCAGAAAACAGCGCGGGATCAGATGGGTAAAATGTTTGTTTCCCGGATGCAACAGCGAATAGATCTTGTCCTTTCACTCCCTCCCGATGAGCGGGATGAAGAATTAGACAAACAAATTGATGAATGGGACCGTCGAATTGCCGCTTGGAACAAGAGAAGAGAAAAGGAAAAGGAAAAATCGCGCTCAGGCGGTGGAAGCGGTGGGGGAAATCAGGAGGCAGAGAAGAAGAAAACAGGAGGTCGTCGAGGATGGGCGAGTGCGAGTAAGGAACAGCGTGACACGTGGCGACGGGAATTACTGTCCCGGACCACGGCCGAGCAACGGGCCAAATGGCACGAGTATCGGCGACTTATGGATGAGCGGCGAAAAGAACGTGGTCTCTCTACCCGTTCTTTCAATTAATTTTTAGCTAGCATGATTCGATCAATGGCTTGCACTGTGCAACCAGTCGCACCCTCGCATTGGTGCGGGGGTAATGGGAATATGTTTCTGATATGGCAGCAAGACTTTTTGCCTTGACGGAACATCAATCGTTTTCTATATCGTGCCCGGGCCATGAGAGGATTCCCTATGAAAGCTGTGCTACCGACGCTGCCTGCGGTCCCTGTGGTCATTGCGATCTGTTTGATTATTAATGTGACTTCTACTGTCCAAGCTCAAACGGAGGGAGACGAGGGGCAGGTACGTACAGTGAGTGCGGAACAGCCTCCCTTGATCGAACCTTTGCAGAGCAGCCCCGACCTCGACTTCAAAAGCCTGCTCAGACCTCGGTTCTCGCTTCGTGCCGAATGGGAACCTGAGGCAGATGATCTTGCGATTGCATCGTATGATCTCTCAGTCACTGTTCCGACCTATCCAATATTCGGTCCACCACCTCCTCTGATTTCCGGAGGGGCTGGCCTGACGATGCTCTATGCACCGACGCGTTATAATTTGCCGGATGACCTTTTTGATTTCACACTCGGCGCCGCATGGATCCGACCGCTGAACGAGCGTTGGACGCTGCGATGGATGCTTCAGGGTGCACTCGCATCAGATCTCAAAAACACCACTATTCAGGCATGGCAAATCCGTGGCGGGGGCTTTGCTATGTACTCACGTCGAGAAGAGTTACAGTGGGCCTTTGGCGTTATGGTGACAGGTCGTGAAAACATTCCGGTCCTGCCTGCCGCCGGAGTAATCTGGGATGCCTCTCCCAAAATGCGCTGGAATCTGATGCTACCGAATCCTCGACTGATGTTCTTGGTTTCTGAGAGAGAAGAGAAGCAAAACTGGCTTTATCTGGGTGGTGGTTTTGCGGGAGGAACCTGGGCTTACCAGGATGCGCTCGGGAATGATGATCGTTTGACTTACAGTGAGTGGCGAATTGCGTTCGGCTGGGAACACTCCGAAAAAAAACTACCCGGTATATTTCGAACCCCGGGAACTTCAACGGTTGCCGAACTTGCCTATGTGCTGGGCAGGGAATTTGAATTTGATGCTGCGCGACCGGATCTCTCAGTGGGTGACACGCTCTTGTTGCGAACAGGCATCAATTTTTAGCCTGAAGTATTCCGTTCGTCTCGACAAAAGCACTGTCACACCTCCACGTTCGATCCTCTTGGGGTACTATGCAAGTGCCATTCAATGCGCAATACTCTTGCGCACAACCGTGACCTTAAACATTGTCTAAGTAATTTTCAGCGCGAGGATAAGATGGCTCAAATCGTCATGATCGTTGGCGACTTCAACGAAGACTTGGAAGTACGTTTCCCCCAACAGGCTCTTGAAATGCTGGGACACGAAGTACACACGATCTCGCCGGGTAAGCCTGCCGGTTCAAGTGTGGTCACCGCGGTTCATGATCTTTCGGATAACTCTTTGCAATCTTATACAGAAGCTCGTGGCCATGACTTTCCGGTGACACACGATTTCTCATCGCTCGAACCAAACACCTACGATGCGTTGGTCGTTCCCGGGGGACGCGCTCCAGAATACCAGCGTTGTAATGCACAAGTCTTACAACTTGTACAGCATTTCTTCGAACAGGATAAACCTGTGGCTTGCACCTGCCACGGTATTCAAATTCTCGCCGCGGCCGGTGTGCTTGAGGGGCGGCGCGTGACCGCAGTCCCCTTCTGTCGTCCGGAAGTTGAAATGGCGAATGGCCAGTGGGTTGACCGAGGCCTGGATGGAATCGAGGAAGACGGAAAGTTGGTTACGGCGTCGACCTGGATGAGCAATCCGGGATGGATGCAGGCATTCAGCAGATTACTTTCAGACGCCTCGTGACAGAATAACAGGTCGTTGCGAATTAACGCATTCCCATCCCAAACCCCCAACCGAACCCCCCCGAGGAATATTCCTCCAGCATCCGCGTCGCCTCTCGTTGCTTTTGCTTAGACATTGATCGCGCAAAGGTCTGCTCGCTCTTCAATCGCTTTTCTTCATCTGCCGCTGCCGTGTTCTCGCCCTTTTCAATATCGCTCAGTTCTTTCTGGTTCTGCTTAATGGCCGCTTCATCACGGGCAAGCCCTGCATTTCGTGCGGCCTGAAATCCGCTCTCTTTTCGTTTTGCAACTGCTTGATCATGCTCAAAACGCATCAACCACATTTCCATTTGGGGTACCGTAAGCAACGCAAGATGCTTTTTATATTCTTCCTTTTGCTCCGGCGTATATTTATTGGTAACTCGGAGGTAATCATCGACCCAGGCTCTGGCTTTTTTCATCTCCGGACTATTCCAGATCTTGTCTCTTTCCTCACGTTCTTTTGCCGACTCGATTTGACCGCCCTGTGTTGACGGATGTTTGGCCGCAGCTTGCACTGGTTTGGCAGAAATCGGCGAGTGCGGTGCCTCTGCTCCCGAAGTCTTCTCGTTTGCCGTATCTGCCGATAACGTCCCACAGAAGACCAACGAACACCACATTGTGAAAAGGATTAAAAGAAAGCTGATAGGCACATGAGCAAAGCGGTAACTCATCACTGATGTCCTTTTTTTAAACGCACTTGCGATAAATCATGGTGAATAAAACATGCCATAGGATCATTATTGAAAACGCCACCTGAGGCATTACCGTAGCCGGCCCCATTATAACAGGAAAGAATTTTGAAGAAGGCTAATAAAAAGGATAAATCAGATGCAATTTGTGCCACTTTCGAAGGTCACTCGTTGCGTCCAGATCGATAACAAACTGCATCGATTTGGCGGCGTGTGAACCGTTTGATCAGTGGAAAGCTAGCGATTATCATGGAACATTCATGAACAATATTTCAATTCGGATGACACCATCGAAAACCGAATTTCCGATACTAAAACGGCTGAACTGGGACCAACAAATCTGGAATAAGGAATAGAACTATGATGTTTAAGGCTGTGCGACGACAGTCAGGCACACTTTTGATTGCGGCCTCCGTGGCTTTGCTTGCCACCGTTGCTGTCGTCTCGGGACAAGACAATCCAGATATGGAGGCCGGTGATGCAGATCCTACCCCGGCGCCTCAACCTCTGGTCCTGCATGTCCATCACCACTATTACACGAATCAAGGTGGTGAGTATCAATACACACCGGCCTATCGTACCTATCTCGGGGCGGGTGTGTTTGGCAATCAGAATCCAGTAATCCAAAAGTATTCGCAAGCTTTTCCAGTCCACGCGCAGACCGTTGTCGGTGGCTTGGTCGAACCTTGGAAACAGAACTGGGGGCACCTCGGCTTCACTGCATATCTGGGTCAACAAGGTGACAAAACAGGTCTGATTGTTGACCAGGTTACCCCGGACAGCGCGGCTGAAAAGATGGGACTGATTCCGGGCGACTTTATCCTCACAATCAACGGAAAACCGGCAACCGGCTATCGCCAGGTCGCTGCACTCTTTGAGCAGACTGCGGAAGACCCGAAACATCAGATTTCGCTACAAATCTGGAACCCCCATACGCGGAGGACCAACAACGTGAATGCAGTCCTCGAAGGGGATAAAAACTGGGTTGCGCCTTAATAAGTTTGTCGTTACACAAATCCTCGTTGCACAATATTGCACAATAATGCGCCGTATTGTGCCGCGAGGGATTCTATTTACAGCGTAATTCTTTGATACGGACCTCTGGATCTCCGGTGATCAATCGCGACTGCCGAGTGTGACGCACATAATTCCAGAACCATTCAAAAATCACAATCAATTTATTACCGAACCCAATCAAAAACATGGCGTGAACAAGATTCCAAGCCAACCAGCCAATAAAACCTCCTAAGTGTGTTTTGCCGATTGCCGCAATCGCGTTGCCTCTGCCAACCATCGCCATCGATCCTTTATCGTGGTATCGGAACGCGGGGCGAGAGACAGATTTTTTGCCTTTTATCTCACCGGCAATAATACGGGCAACGTAGTCTCCGGCCTGAATAGCACCCTGTGCAACACCCGGAATCGGATCACCTGTTGTCGAATCGGTTGCGGCAGCGGCGTCGCCGATTACAAACACTTCGGGATGGTCCGGCAATGCCATATCGGGGCCCACCATCACACGATTTGCGCGATCTAAAGTCACGCCCAAGGTTTCAGACACCGCCTGGCCCTGTACCCCCGCTGCCCAGAAAATATTTTCAGCTGCAATACGCTCTTCTCCAATAGCAACACCTGCCTCGGTTACTTCTGTGACGAGTGTGTTCAGCCGAATTTCAACGCCAGACTTTTCCAGAACGCGTTGGGCACGCTGTGCTAAGTCTTCCGGCATTCCCGGAACTAGTCTGTCAGCACCCTGTATCAAAATCACGCGCGCACAGCGGGTATCGATATTATGAAAGTCATTTGGAAGCGTCTTGGATGCCAGTTCCATAATCGCACCCGCCAATTCCATTCCTGTCGGACCACCACCAACAATAACAAAGGTCAACTTGGACTGACGAGCAGCATCATCTTTTTCCCATTCTGCCTCTTCAAAGGCAAGCAGGACACGCCGCCGTATTTCCAGAGCATCATCCACCGATTTTAATCCTGGCGCACACCCGCGATACTCATCGTGTCCAAAATAGGATTGTCTCGCACCGGTTGCCATCACCAGATAATCATAAGATACCTCTCCACCATTGACCGTGATCTTTTTTCCGTTCAAATCAATCGCCGTGACCTCGCCAAGCGCCACATCACAATTGCTTTGTTTATTAAGAATTTTCCGAATCGGAAAGGCAATATTGTTCGGCTCCAATTCGGCGGTGGCTACCTGATAGAGAAGCGGCTGAAACAGATGATAGTTTCTCCGATCATAGAGGGTCACCTTAGCCACTGTCTTCGCTAGGCCCCGGGCAGCATGTAGACCACCAAATCCGCCCCCGATGATAACCACGCGGGGGGAGGTTCCTTCTGCGATATGGTCGCTTATCATCACTGATTCCTTTCAATTCGGGAGACAGTGGGCGGAAAGATACATTACTTTGCCAATGTGATTTCCTGATATTCGGGAACCCACATCGTGCTTTGAAGCCGCGCATCAATCTCCTCTTCCGCGATATCGTCGGCCACCCCTTGTCGCACCGCTTCCACCGCAACCGCTTTCGCGATATGCAGCGAAACTTCACGCATATCTTCCAGGCATGGCAGAAGAGACGCTTGCGGATTTTTCAACGCTGGGGAAACTTCTCGTAACGCCAGTCCCGCTGCCATAAACATCTCATCAAGCACGCGCCTCGCACCGACAGATCGGATCGCTAGTCCCATC
>JAYYJN010000185.1:0-6119 GCA_036146215.1 Planctomycetota bacterium | reverse complement strand
CCAGCGTCATGCCCGGATCCTGAATATTGATAAACAGTGTTGTGCCATCGGGAGAAAACGTGCATCCCGTTAGTTCAGAGTGATTCATCGCATTACGTGCCAAACGATAGAAAATGCCATCGGGAGTAATGCCCACAAGGTGGTCGCGATCCGCGCTGTCCTCGCAGACGATCAAATCACCCCATGGCGCGACAATGAGATTGTCCGCATTCTGAAGAATGCGTTTTTCGGCGGGTTCAAAAAGTAGCTCGACCCGACCGGGAGCTTGCTCTTCTTGGGAATGTCCCTCTGAGGGGCTAGGACGATATCGCCAGATTTGTCCCAACTGCTTTTCTCCACCATTTGTACATGCCCAGTAAAGAGTGCCTCGGTCCCACCAGATTCCCTCTGCCCTGGCGAACTGAGCCGCACCTTTCTCGAGATGCCCTTGATGTCTCAGATCATCTGCAGGCGAATTCACATTTTCGATCGGGACCCATTTGGCGGCATAGGATTGTCCTATGGAAACTTTCGGCCCGGGATCATCCGTCCAGTTGCGAAGGCAGGCTTGGTTCTGGTCGCGCAAACAAAGTGCCTCAAGTCTCCCTCCTTGCCCGAGATCACCCGGTTTATGCGGAATGAAACGATAGATCAGCCCATCTTCCATATCTTCTGTTTCATACACTATTCCAGTGACTGGATCGACGGCGACAGCCTCGTGGCGAAACCGACCCATTGCCCGAAAGGGTTCGGCACGGGCCAATCCGGGCTGCTCCCTTTTGCCTACCTGAAATACATAGCCGTGATCGCGACTTGCACGTGGCCCTTCCCGCTCAATGGTTTCCTCACAGCTGAGCCAAGTTCCCCATGGTGTATGTCCTCCCGCACAATTGCTGGCAGTTCCACCGAGGCTTAAAAAATGTCGTTCCAACTGCTGCGTTTTGGTGTCGTATACCAACGTGGTCGTTCCACCGCAGGCGGGGCGATTCTCGTGACCACTGTCGTAGAGCATTCGCGGATCAATCCGGTTGAGCAACTCATAGTTTTCGCCGAAAGCACTCAGTTCCGGCTTCTCAAAATCGATTTCGTGATTGCGAATCAAAACCGTGCGGCCGTTTTTACCCGACAATTCCGTCATGCCAACATGTAGACCGGGAACGATTAGGCCATCATCCATTGGTTGGCCAGTGCGGGAAAGAATGCGGTAGCTCAGACCACGAGGCAGGTCCAGGATTCCACGAGGATCCGGTTCCAACGCCAAATCTCGCCCGAACGGAGATGGATCCGCCGCCGCAAGATATCGATTGAGGCCGAGCATGCCGGTCGCCATCAAGCCCGCTGATCGTAGATACTCTCGTCTATTCAACGTCATCTTAAGCACCGGTCAAAGCAAACGAAAAGTGGGTTACGCGTCGAGGACCTCGGTCTCACGGTCTTTGGCGGCCTCCACCACGAGCGTTTCATATTTTTTTGTCAAATCTTGAATCTCTTCTTTGATAGATTCCCGCTGATCTTCGCTAAGTTCTTTTTCTTTCTCTGCCGTGTCCGCCGCCTTGTTCCCATCGCGTCGAATATTACGGATAGAGACCTTCCCTTCTTCGGCCAGTTCCTTAATCCGCGTCACCATTTTTCGACGCACTTCACCGGACAGCGGTGGAATATTGATGCGGATTAATTTACCGTCACTCTGCGGATTATAACCGAGGTCGGATGCCAGAATGGCCTTTTCGATATCTTTGATGGTCGATGGGTCAAACGGTCGAATTACAATTTGCGTCGGTTCGGGGGCACCCACATTGGCCAGTTGCTTCAGTGGCGTCGGGGACCCATAGGCCTCGACACGGAGTGTATCAACCAGACCCGGATTCGCGCGTCCCGTGCGGATCCCGGCAAGGCTATGCTTCAGCCGATCCACAGTCTTTTCCATCCGCTCCTCGACATCGAGAAGGATCTCATCACTATCCATAGTGTTTTACCTCATTGCTTTTCGCAGGTAATCTTTACGCAAATGCGGAATTCTTCACACCCTTTGTGCATCGTGTGCGTTGGTTATGAACCCTGTTTCACAACCGCATGACTGGTGACTTGCGTGCCGACCGATTCCCCTCGAACAGCTCGTTCGATATATCCTTCTTTTTTATAGTTGAAGACAACAATCGGCATTTGGTGTTCCATGCACTGTGCGATCGCCGTGGAATCCATCACCCTTAAGTTCTGTTCCCGAATGGCGTCATAGCTCAGCTCACGATATAGAACGGCATGCGGATTTTTTTCCGGATCATCACTGTAGACACCATCAACACGTGTCGCTTTGAGCAATGCATCTGCCTCGAGTTCAAGTGCACGTTGGGCGGCCGCAGTGTCTGTCGTCACGAAGGGGCTACCGGTGCCGGCTGCTAAGATGACGATCCGCCCTTTTTCGAGATGTCGTCGAGCACGTCGACGGATATAGGGTTCTGCCACTCCGTCCATGCGGATGGCGGTAAGCAATCGAGTTTCGGCTCCGAGCGACTCCAGCGCATCCTGAAGTGCGAGGCCATTAATAACGGTTGCCAACATACCCATGTAATGGGCCGTAGCCTCCTGAATGACAGTATTACCGGCGGTAAATTGCGCGCCACGCAGAATGTTTCCACCCCCGATTACGATTGCAATCTGAACACCCTGACTCGCCGCCTTGAAAGTCTGTTGAGCGACATGGGTGACCGCTTCCATGCTGATTCCCCGCTGTCCGTCTTCACAAAAACTTTCACCGGATAGTTTCAGAATCACACGGCGGTATTGTCTCTCGCCAGCGGGATCAGCATCTGCTTGATTGGCCATCGTGAAACCTTTCGAAGCGAAGCGTCAGATTCAGACGCATTGCAATCAGAAAACTTTAATTCTTGTTATCGAGGAATCGCCTTTGAGCTACCGAGTCATTTTCACGGGGTCACTCACTGCCCAGTTCCCAATGGACAAATTTAATTAACTTCATATTGGCAGTTTTGGCATAGTCGCCCACCGTTTGTTTGTCGTCTTTTACAAACGGTTGTTCTTCCAGTACCTGCTGGGCGTAGAACTGCCGCATCCGTCCATCGATCATTTTTTCAATGATCTTTTCGGGCTTACCTTCCTTCCGCGCGGCTTCCGAGAGAATTTCCCGTTCTTTTTCAACCAGGGCAGGGTCAAGATCGTCCTTGCTTACCGCCCCCGGGTTCATTGCCGCAATGTGCATGCAGACATCCTTCGCTACATCGCCATCGCCGCCCTCGACTTGGAGAAGAACGCCCTTGGTCACGCCCGAGTGATGGGCATAGCCACCGCAAGGTGCATCAACTCGGAGGATCCGCTTGAGATTAAACACTTCACGAATTCGGTTATATAGATCGTCTTTTTGCTCCCGAAGCGTCGAACCTGCCACGCTTGGAGAGGGTTGGTCAAGCAGTTCGTCGGGTGTATCCGCTCCAGGTCCGGTGGCCAACTGTTTCGCCAGGTCATTGGCCAAGGTGATAAATTCTTCATGACTCGCCACTGGGGCCGATTCGCATTGCAACTCGATCATTGCAGCCACACCGTTGTCGAAATCGGTGTAGATGCCCATTCGACCTGAAGATGTGTCCCGGGTGCCTATTTTGGTTTCCTGGGTTTTGATTCCCTTTTTCCGCAGTGCTTCGACTGCCGCCTCTTCATCACCACTCGTTTCAGTGAGCGCCTTTTTGCAATCCATCATTGGCAATCCGGTACGCTCACGTAATGATTTAACTGCTGCCGCAGTGATTTCAGCCATGACTTTTTCAGCTCCTCATTTTCTCTCAATTTTCCTCATAAAAATCATACCAGGGCAACCACCGGTCGATTACTGGAACAGAGGCGATCGATGCCAGTTCGGTAAATCGTTGCTCCGGTGAACCTGTTTATTTCTTTGTGCCTAGCTTGCCCGCTCCCGCCACATCGATCGTCGTCTTGGGTGGTTCGGGTGTGCTGCCCTCGGACTTGACATGTTCTTCGACCGCCGCCTCCGCTTTGCCTTCCAGGATGGCATCTGCCAGGATGCGTGTGACCAGTTCAATACTACGAATGCTGTCGTCATTACCAGGAATGGGCAGGTCCACTAGGTCGGGGTCACAGTCGGTGTCAATCAACGAAACGGTTGTGACGCCGAGTTTCGTTGCTTCGCGAATTGCATTTCGTTCTTTGTTCGGATCGATCGCTAGCAGGCAAGCAGGCAAACGATCCATTGTGCGGATCCCATTCAGGTTTTGGAACATCTTTCGCTTTTCTCGGGAAAGCGAAGACTGCATTTTTTTTGAATAGTCCTGAATCTGCTCGCCACCTAGAATTTCCTCGAGTTCCTCGAGACGGGTCAGGCGACTGCGAATCGTTCTGAAATTTGTCAGCGTTCCACCGAGCCATCGTTGGGAAACAAAAGGCATTCCACAACGTTGGGCTTCGCGTTCAACCGTATCGGCCGCCTGTCGTTTGGTACCGACAAACAGAATAAGGCTACCGCTAGCAGCGACCTGCTTGAAATATTTGCGTGCCCGAAGCAGACCGCGGACAGTCTCACGGACATCGATAATGTGAATCAGCTTCTGGCGACCGTAGATATAGGGACCCATCTTCGGGTTCCAACGACTCGCCCGGTGTCCGAAGTGAACACCCGCTTCAACTAGCTGTTTGACCAATGCATCGGCCATGTTGTACGCCTCCTCACCTTGCCGTCGGCACATCATCGAAAGAAACCCCGGAGGATTTAACTTCCGCGACGTTGAACAAGGTTGCAATGAAATGGGCCAATTAAAATTAAAACAGTTCGTCACGGGCCCGCTGCGCGACCGATCGTGCATGGTAGGGGGTAGGCGGATTGGGGTCAATCGGGTGGCTGCTGGAGTGTCGCTTTCGGATTGTCGCCGGGCAATTTTCCTCGATCCCCCGTCATGATGCCCCGGGCGAAGAAATACACCATTCCGTAGAGAAAACTGCCAAAGAAGATTGCCGCCACAGTGATGGTAGTGTAGTGATCGGCAAAGAGAACTCGAATTGGGGGTAGTGTGCTTTTGGGTATCTTCCGCTTTACCGGTCCGGTTCCTGCGGCTTGGATGGCTGCCGCATCGCGCCACTGTTGCCAGGAATTTTCAAGTTCGGCATCTGCGCGTATAAGTTGTCGCTCACGCACCGAACTCAGCCCGTAGAAAATCGTAGCGATCGTGAATAAATAACCCACCAACCAGAATAACGTTGGTAAATGTGGACGGCCGAATTTCATCGTTTGCTCATTCCGAGGCCCACTGTCCCTGGCATAAGAGACCCCTTATTTGGGGTAATAACTGTGCAATCGATCGCGAACGGTGGCTGATCGAACGTTTTAGCTGTGGCCCCAGTTCGCCGAAGGTGCGATGGTATTCACAGATTTCGAACAGGGGATCATAGCCGAATCCATGGTTCCCAACCTCTTTGCGACGGATTATTCCGTGACACTTTCCTGTCGCAGACCCTCGGAGGTTGCCTCTCGGATCAGCAAGCACGGCATGACACACATAATGTGCAGTGCGGCGTGCGTCGGGAACAGCGGTCATCCGCTCAAGCAGGAGCTGGTTGTTTTCCGGATCGCTTGCCTCTGCCCCGGCAAAGCGAGCCGAGTAAATGCCCGGTTGTCCATCGAGCGCGTCGACACATAGGCCGCTGTCTTCACCCAGCACCCAGGCATTGAGATGGACCGCTTGCTGGCACGCTTTTTTTACAGCATTTTCCTCAAAGGAATCTCCGTCTTCAACCACATGCAGTGCTTTGTCGTAGTCGGCGAGCGTGCAAATTTTGAGCGGTAACGGATCGAGAAGATCGTGTAACTCTTTTCCCTTTTTTGCGTTATGGGTTCCGAGAATGAGCAGGGGCTCGTATGCCATCTTCGCTTTATTTTGTGCTTAGAGTGCGCTGTGCAAAATCACTGCTGACAGATCGTTGTGGAACCGAAATTAACACGGGTTTGATATCAAATGGAATCCCCAGTAGTGTCTCGGGAAGAATTCCTGTTTGCAAGCCGGGGTGTTGAAGGTCGGGGGAAGTTCCTTGTCGTTTTGCGGAGAACCGCTGCAACAGTACCTGGACTTCTGGTGGATAGACAACCCGTCCCTCTTCATTTACCTGCTCGGCTTGGGCAA
>JAYYJN010000184.1:0-11061 GCA_036146215.1 Planctomycetota bacterium | reverse complement strand
TATCCAGCACAGAATATGCCAGACAGGCACTGAAACTCGATCAATGCAGTGGTTTTATCGACCGCTTATGGCTAGAGTACCGGAGGAGGAGTGATGGAGAATTTAAAGGCCCGCTGGGGCATCAAGTCGAACGTCCAACTGACGCTCATCCTCGTTGCGTTTGCGGTAACCGGCACAACCGCAGCACGATGTGCTGCGCCCATCGCAGCATGGATGGGCATCAACGCTGGGACCACACCTGCTTGGCTTTATTGGCCCCTGCAGCTAATTCTCATCATGCCGCTTTATCAAGTGTTGCTGCTGGTGGTGGGTTCGCTATTTGGCCAGTTCCGTTTTTTCTTGGCTTTTGAAAAGCGCATGCTCGCCCGTTGCGGGTTATCCTTTGGCGGCAGCGGTGCCGCAAGTGGTGCCGTCCGTGATGCCGGCAGTGAAGCCTCCATGCGATCCGATAAGCGAACCTCGGATGATACGAGCGACGCTGCCGATCACCACGCGGAAATGGAAAATCAATACGCGGAACAGGTGGCCGATTAAAGCGGGCGGCGGTGCTGTTCAAACAGGGCGTCACACTCGGCTTCGAGCACTCCTCCGATCACCGTTGCGTCGGCGGCCCAACTCCGCCGAATTACCTCGGCCGCACTGATTTCGATCTGTCGATAACCGATGCGCGTTAGCGTCTCGATCGAGGTGCCAAATACCGTATCGGGAATGCCACACCAAAGAATCGCGCTCTGACACATGGGGCAAGGCTCCGCCGTGGAATAAAGTGTGATGTGCTGCCACTCCGGTTGGCCGATCTGAGAATAATTCTGCAACGCAGCCACTTCAGCGTGCAGCATTGGGAATGATGCCCGGTCATTCAGCCCCGTTGCGACCATTTGGTCGTCACGGCGATCCACCAGCACGCAGGCGAAAGGAGTCTTGGAGGGGGGACGCGTCAAGCGAATCGCTTCAGCCATCCAGACTGTGTGCGCATCATGAGAGCTCTGCATCACAGCCTTTCAAACAGGCGGGCACCGACAAGATTTTTTTGTAAAGTTCAGTCAACTCGGTTCCCGTGGGGATGCCGGCATTGACCAGCCCTATCACTTCCGCATCAGCCACACCGCCCTGCTTGAGCACCGCGCGGCAATCATACCATGTGGGCAGCCAGACCATTTCACGTTCTAAAATTTCCGCGCCTCCGACATGCCGGCAAAAACAGGCATAATCGAGGATAAAATAAACACCGTCTTGAAACGGCGAACCGCGCTTACAGACCTTACCGCGATCAAAGACATAATGCCCCACCTGCGGTCGCCAGCCGATGCCGGCATCCTTCATGCGACAGACGAGTTCCACTTGAGCATCAGAAAACTGCATTTACATCCTACTGTTTGGATATATTATCCGCCGTTATATCCGGCGAGGATAGTTTCGACCATTGACCGACGTTAAAAGTTGTTTCGTATACATCCGGTCTGATCGGCTGCTCATCAAGAAAGATCGAAATTAATGATCGGCCTGCTTGTACTTTATTTTACAACGTTCTAAAAACAAACGATTAATGAAATCATTCTGGAGATGCCGCTATGACCGAAATCGACACCGGAATCAGCGCCGAAGATCGCGCTTTGGTTGGAACCGAACTCAGCAAGTTGCTTGCAGACACCTATGCACTTTATCTGCAGACCCAAAACTTTCATTGGAACGTAATCGGCCCTCACTTTCGACAATTGCACCTAATGTTCGAGGAACAGTACGGTCAGCTTGCCGAAGCGGTGGATGAGATTGCTGAGCGAATTCGCAGCCTCGATTTACCTGCCCCGGCCACGTTCGCTGCCTTTGATGCAATGAAATCCATTGAAGATGTCAGCGGCGTCCCGACGAGCGATCAGATGGTCAGCATTCTTGCCGAAAACCATCAGAAAGTTATCAAAACAGCACGCAGCACACTTGCCGTGGCAGAAAGCGTTTCGGATGAGGCGACTGCTGATATGGTAACTGCACGACTCGATGAGCACGAAAAGACCGCCTGGATGCTCAGAGCAAGCACACACTGATCGCCCGACAAGGACGGTTTCACCGATTTTTATTGGCGTTTTAGATCCTGCGCGTTTTGGACCGTGCGTTAGTCAAGATAGAATCGAATCTCTTCTATCGCTTTTTTCTCGCGCACGGGAATCAATGCAGGATAGCCAACCTTTAAAAATCCAATGACGCGTTGTTCTGATTCTGAAATTCCAAGCATTTCATAGGTCACCCGGTTGCGCGTAATTGAACCGGTGCTCCATTGACATCCAATTCCCTGATCCCAGAGTGAGAGGACCAGGTTGTGCAAGGCACACACTGTCGCCGCGTAATCTTCCTCCTCACGAAAAGAGTCGTCTGCCGACCTCGCGGTGGCGACCGCAATCAGCACCGGTGGATCTAAAATTTTTGAGCGTGCTTTGGTCGCCATTTTTTCAACGTCGTCTTCACCGAGTTTCGCTGATTTCTCACGCGAAAGCCCATCAGCAATATCGACAATTTTCCCACGTGCCGTCGGACCGAGCACGTAAAATCGCCACGGATGGGTCTGTTTATGACAGGGGGCATGGCGAGCGGCTTCAAAACCTCGCTCGAGACACTCGCGAGGCACCGGTCTATCGTCAAATCGGTAGACGGACCTCCGTGAAACTAAATTCTCTTGCACACTTGCCATCGTAAATTCTCCCTTGACCAAAAGAGGCGATCCCGCGATTATTCCGCATGCGTTGCCATTTCGCTATCCACCCTTCGCACCTATCGAGAACCCGGTGTATGAACGCGGAACAAAACCAGGAATGCTGCCAACCGATTCAATCAACATGCATTCGGTGCGGAACCCCCCTCTGTGGGGCCGATATGGCGGCCTTGGAGGGCGAATGTGTCGAGTGTCGAAAGGCGAATTGATCGTTATTGCGGCGACTCAAACAGCGATCGGCAGCAATGGAACCAAGAGGTTCGCGATAAATACCGTAACAGTGAGAATGACACTGACACGATGCAAGCGATCAAAGGTTTTTTCATCACCCTCATCACGTGCGCGATTGGTTCGGGGAATCAATAGACGACAAATAAGGGGCAGTAGGATCGAAGCAGCAGCGACGGCGATCTGCCACAGCGTGGCTTCACCGCGAAGTAGCACCGCACTGAGCGAGCAAACACCAAGGGCAGCGATAACGAGAAAAAACTTCGGGAAAAGCGCTCGGATCAATTTTCCGGCAGATTTTTCGTTCAGGGTCTTAAAGAGCGTCGGTGCGAAAATAGTCGTCTGCAGCAGAATCACACCCACGATCATCCCGGGAAAGTAATACGTCATATTGCCTTTTAAACCCTATCTTCAAACGGGATTAACCAGCTCGCTCGCCCTATTCCGTTTGCTCAATCACGAGAATCGCTGAGGGATAGCCATACTGTGGTTGATCGTTTACCGAATTAAACGGTGTGGCCGTCACCACCTTTTCACCCGGGCCCAACTTTAGCGAGTCGGTACCCTCGCCGGTTTCAAGATTGGTGATGGTCATCCCGACCGGGCCCTTCGTGATCACCACAACGCGTTGTTGCGACATGTGAGTTACTTCTCCTGTTGATATCTCTAGGAACCATCCACCGGTTCGGCCAGTTTCAGCAGGCCGACATTTTCCTCTTCCGCACCCCCCAAATGATCGCTATCGAGCAACATTAGGTAGCCACCTGCACGGATCGGAATCACCCATTCGCACGCATTATGGCCCGCATCGGGACGGTGATAGGTGTATTCCCATTGAAGGTTCCCAGAACCGTCGGTCTTTATCAAATAAGCGGCCCAGATATTTCGTTTATCATTTTCATTCTGGATATTGTCAGGCTCCACTCCCGATCCACAGGCCAGCAAAAATCCTCTGTCGCCAGTTTGCTTCACACCGTAGCACTCATCGTAAATAAACCTCTCATCGCCCCCTAGAGGTTGCCCGAAACGCGCTTGCCAACGCTCCGTTCCTTTTGCGTTTACCCGAACGAGCCACACATCCCAGCCGCTACCGCCGCTGGTCGAATGACCAGCCATCACCCAGCCATCCTCGACAGATTCGATGTCAAAAAACTGATCCTGCGCCTCCCCACCGTAGTAGTGCAACCCGCGTTGCTTTCCGTCCTCGTCCAGGATGAGCAGAAATCCATCTTGATGCTCGCCCGCACCCCCATCGTCTTCGTCATCGTCATCGTCTTCGTCATCGTCATCGTCTTCGTCATCGTCATCGTCTTCGTCTTCGTCTTCGTCTTCGTGGTCTGCCTCGTCCTCTTCCGCGTTGTCTTCTGCGTCATCGTCCTCTTCGTCGTCTTCGTCGTCATCGTCGACAGCGGCGAATTCACCCGACGTGCGCCACTCCGTACCACACACCGCAATCAAACCTGTTTCCCCATCCACTTCTACCTTGCTTCCCTGTGCCACCGGGAGCTCGCGGTGCCAAATGAGTCCGCCATCTTGATCGGCCTTGAACAAGAGTCCTCGCGCCTCCTCGGCAATGAACGGAACTTCCGCCTCTTCAAAATCGGTATAGCCCGTGCCGACCCAGTGCCCATCTCGATCCGCTGCCAATCCACGCACCGCACCGAAACGAGCATGCGGCAGAATCCGTATCCAGAGCCGCTTTCCGCTGCGATCTAGTTTGCAAACGCCTGCCTGCGATTTTTTTCCTCGCTGCGACCATGTGCCTCCAATCAGATAACCATCCTCAACCTCAATGATGCAACGAGCCTCTTCCTGACTTCGGCGATTGCCGATCCGTTGCTGCCACTCCAATTCGCCCTGAGAATCAATTTTAATCACCAAAGCATCGGCCCACTCGCGTCCCGGCTCATCGGTTTTACCGACCAGACAAAATCCACCATCTTGCGTCTGAACGCCCTCAATCACGTGTTCACCGAGTGGGGTCCCCTGCCCCTTCGCCCACTCAAGACGAGGTGGTGCTGAAGACACCCTTTGGCTTCCGAAAATGCTAAGGCATAAGCCAGTGAAAATGACGCAAAATAATCGCATGAGCAGCAATACCTAAAAAGCCTCATTAAGAATAGCTTCGAGATCGGCACACGTCACAGAACGTGGATTCACATGCATGAGTCGTTTCACGGCAAACGCCTTCTCGGCAAACCCAGCTAGTTGTTCCTCGCGGCCGCCGATTTGCCTGATAGACGTCGGGATCCCGATCTGCTCCCGCAACGACTCGACTGCAAGGATCGCCTTCTCCGCGGCTGCCAACTCATTCATCCCTGAGGTCTCTTCCCCCAGCAGTTCTGCAATCCGACCGAACGCTTTCTGGCGGACCGGTAGATTGAACCGCATCACATAAGGCAAGAGCATCCCGTTCCCACCCCCGTGCGAGCAGTGCAAAGCGGCACCAAGCGGATACTCGAGCGCATGCACGACTGCCACCCCAGCGTTTGAAAATGCCATGCCGGCCAACAATGCGGCGGTCGCCATTGCCTCGCGGGCCTCCATATCATCGGGCACCTCTACCGCCCGCACGAGATAGCTGCCAATCAGGCGAATAGCACGCTCGCACAGCGTGTCGGTAAGCGGCGTGCGACCGCTATAGGCATTTCCGTTCGGCATGTCACAGGCATCCCTTGCGGTATACGCCTCGATCGCGTGCACGAGCGCATCGATCCCGCTTTCCGCAGTGACCTGGCGCGGACAAGTCACAGCAAGGGTCGGATCAACAATCGCTACAGACGGTCGTAAGTACGCGCTTTGCATACTCACTTTCATCTCAGCCGCCCGGTCGGTAAGCACCGCCGAGTGCGAGACTTCACTTCCCGTGCCAGCGGTCGTGGGGATACAAATCAGCGGCAGAATCGGCCGAGGTATGCAATCAAAGCCAAAGTAGTCACGTGGCGAACCGCCACAGGCAAGCACTGTCGAAACCACCTTCGCCAAGTCCATGTTGCTTCCCCCGCCAAGGCCAATCACCACATCGGCTCCGAAGGAGGCACTCACCGAGACAGCTTCCTCGGCTGTCTCTATGGCCGGTTCGCTCTCAGTCTCCGCAAACGCAAAGGCGTCGACACATTCGGACTGTAAGATCGCACAAGCCCGATCGACTAGGTCAGCTGCCAATAGATTTTCGTCGCTGATCACTAACGCACGATGCCATCGATGTTTTTTGCATAAAGTGCCCAAGCGATTGAGCGATTGCTGCCCGAAAAGGATCTCGCCCGCAACGGAAAAATTCCATGGCACATTCATAATGCAACCTTCACCACCGACTCCACTGATGAATCACATCAACAGTCGCTGAGGTCAGCGTGTGCAATTGCTGCGGGGAAATTGAAAGCGGTGGAGTGAGATAGAACATATCGTGAAATGGCCTAAGCCAAATACCGGCTTCCACGAAACATTCAGTAAGTTTTTCGCGTGAATGCAACTGTTCCACTTGCACCACGCCAATCCCGCCCCTAGTGCGCACATCGACGACGCCCGGCACATTTCGGCACGGCGCCAGCTGCTCGGCGAGGGACTTTTCAATAGTGATCGCTTGTGAGAGACGCGGCTGCTGAGCAAACAGATCCAGCGACCCGTGCGCTGCAGCACATGCGAGGGGATTTGCCATATAGGTCGGGCCATGCATCAGCGCAAGAGAATCATCTTGGCCACAGAACGCCTCAAAAACTTCACCGGTGGCAATCGTGGCAGCCATCCCGAGCGTGCCGCCCGTGAGCGCTTTTCCGACGCAGATAATATCGGGAACAAGGTCCGCCTGCTCGCAGGCAAACATCGTTCCGGTTCGACCGAATCCGGTGGCTATTTCATCCGCGATAAGCAATAGGCCCGCTTCTCGTGTCATCCGCGCGACCGCGGCCAGTGCTGCCGGCGAGTGAAATCGCATTCCGCCCGCTCCCTGAACCAACGGTTCGATCACTACCGCAGCAAGCTGATCCCGTTTTGCTGCGAGGAACGAGGAAAATATCTTTTGCTCTTGCTCGGTCTCAGGAATGGGTCGAGAGAACTGCTCGAGCAAAAATCCTTTGAAGTGTGCGTGCATACTCCGTTCCGGGTCACAAAGCGACATGGCACCGCTCGTATCTCCATGATACGCGTGGCGAAAGGTGACAAAACGGTTACGATCCACTACACCACGATTCCGCCACAGCTGGGCCGCCATTTTCATCGCTACTTCGATCGCTACAGAACCGGAATCAGAGAAAAATACATGCGACAAGTCACCTGGCAGCAAAGCGGCAAGCCGCGCCGCTAGTGTGACTGCACCTTCGTGATGAATGCCACCAAGCATCACATGGGGCATGACTTCCAGTTGCGCCCGTAATTTCTCTGCAATGTGCGGATGGTTGTAACCGTGGCAAGCCGTCCACCAGGACGCAAGCCCATCGATCAAGCGGCGACCATCAGCGAGCACAAGGTGTACATCTTCGGTGGCCACCACCGGTAGCGGCAGCGGCGCAGTGCGCATTTGGGTGTAGGGCATCCAAAGATGCTCTGCCTGGTCACGCTGCCAGGCGGGAGCCGGTGATGGTACGGCGCAGGTAGAACGCATAGCATGTCAGAATACCGCCCATTCGCCATGCTTTCCAGTCACGCGACTTCTGCGAGGTCGGCGAGGTTAAGCGCGGTAATCTCTGGTCTCCATCGACCACTGACGCTGCCCAGGTAGCCCCGCTACAATGTGAGCCGAATTTCATAACTTCAGCTCATCACAAGGAACACAGAGACATGCCGACAGAGTATCGCTTTTCGTTTGGTCCGTGGAACATTTCAGAAGGTGCCGATCCGTTTGGCCCGGAAGTCCGCACTCCCTATTCGATGCAGGAAAAGTTCGACATGTACGGGCCACTCGGTTTCGAAGGGGTTCAGTTCCACGATGACGATGTGGTTGAAGATATTGAAGACCATGCCCCGGAGGCTGCTCTAGCGCGGGCTCGGGAGGTCAAAAAGATGTTGGACGATCGGCAATTGGTTCCCGAATTTGTCGCCCCGCGACTATGGTTCGATCCGCGGACCGTCGATGGAGGGTTCACGAGCAACAGTGCCGAAGACAGGCAGTATGCACTCGATCGCTGCTTACGCGCAATCGACATCGCCCGAGAGGTAGGAACGACGAACATCGTGATGTGGCTTGCTCGAGAGGGAAGCTATATCCGGGAATCAAAGAATGCGCGTGTCGCCGTCGACCGCATTCGTGAAGGTGTCGACCGGATGCTCGAATACGATGGTGATGTCAACATCTGGATCGAACCCAAACCGAATGAACCGGTCGATAGTGCCTACATCCCTACCATCGGACACGCCCTCGCACTCGCCTATCAAACTGTCGATCCGTCGCGCGTCAGCGGGCTGATCGAGACAGCCCATTCGCTGCTTGCCGGACTGGATCCGTCAGATGACATGGCGTTTGCTCTTGCGCACGATAAACTCAGCAGTGTACACCTCAATGATCAGGGCGGACTTAAGTTCGACCAGGATAAATGTTTCGCGAGCTTTAACCTTCGAAGTGCTTTCAATCAGATTCGTGTTCTGGAAGAAAATAACTATGGTTCGCGAGGTGAATTTGTTGGCCTGGATGTCAAAGTCATGCGGACCCAGAAGCAGGCAGGGTCTACCGACCACCTGCTGGCAAGCCGTAAAACGTTTGAGCGAATTCTGACAAAGGTCCGCTCGCTCGACAAAACGATTGAGCAGCAATATATCGACAACCGCGATTACGAGGGGCTCGACCAGTACATTCTCACCCACCTGATGGGCTGCGAATAACCTCAGGTGAGCAGGGTGCAGCAACTTCGCGAAGTGACACTTCTGACCGCGCGCCGTATTGTGCAATAATTTCGCTTGCCGCAGCAGCCCCGAGTTGGCCGCAGCGTTCGAGTGGAAACTCTTGCGTATAACCGTAAAGAAAGCCCGCTGCAAACAGATCGCCCGCCCCGGTGGTGTCGACCAACTGCCGAGGAGGGACTGCGTCGATGGCATGTCGAACGTCACCATGCAATATCGCTGCCCCATCCGCACCAAGGGTCACGGCAACCGTCTCAGCATCCGACGCGGCCGATTCAAGTGCCTCTTCAATCGTTTCACTCTGATAAAGCGCGCGAATCTCTTCTTCATTCGCGAACAGGATGTCTACGTGCTGTTTGACAAACACGAGGAACGATTCGCGAGGCCGATTGACACAGAATGGGTCCGAGAGGCTCAACGAAACTCGAACGTTATTTTCGTGTGCCATTTTTGCCGCCTTGAGAAACGCCTCTTTGGCCGGCTCGAGATCCCACAAATAACCTTCAAGATAAATCACGCTGGCACTTGCCACCGTGTCCGCATCCACATCTTCAGGGCCCACATGCACGCATGCTCCAAGATACGTGTTCATCGTCCGCTGCGCATCGGGAGTAACCAACACCACACACTGTGCGGTCGGCGGGCCACTTTGGGCGTCGGGTGTGAGAAAGTCGACCCCGGTTTTAGTCAGCTCCATCCGAAAGGTCTCACCGAGCGAGTCGGTTCCGACTTTCCCGATAAAGGCCGCCCGTCCACCCAAGTCTGCTAATCCGACCATCGTATTAGCAACCGATCCACCGGAGAGTTCACGTTCGGCAGCAATGGCCGCACTCAGCGATGCGGCCCGCTCGGCGTCAATCAAGGCCATGCCCCCCTTCGCCAAACGTTCCGATTCCAAAAACGCATCATCTACCTGGGCCAGTACATCAACTATCGCATTCCCGATTCCGAGTACATCATATTTTTTTTCAGTCATCCGGTACGCTCTCCGCTTCAAGGACAATAATTACGCGGAAAGTCTACTCCACACGGAGCGATCAAAACAAGCCAATACAGCACGACAGCGCGGCAATGCCTTGACACTTGATCGGGACTCGGGGACAACCACAAAGAGCAGATGATCTTTTTCGCCGAGGACTGTCCCTTGCAAACTGTGTTTTCCTCTCCGGCCCGCTACACGCAGGGCTTCGAATCGATCGAGAGACTTCCGAGTGAAATGGCCTTTCTCGGGCTTACCGGGCCGCTGCTCATCGTCTCCGGCCCGACGATGACCGAGCGATTGGCACCGGAGTGGCAACGCATTCTGGGCGGAATCGGGATTCCATTTCGCATGCACCTCTTCCCGGGTGAATGCACGATTCCGGCCATTGAGGAGGTGCGGGAACTGGCCGATCAAACCGGAGCGGCAACACTTCTAGCGGCAGGTGGCGGCAAAGTGCTCGACACCACCCGGGCGGCAGCTGCGGCGCTGGGCCGACCCTTCATCGCTTTTCCGACCGTTGCATCGACCGATTCTCCCTGCAGCGCCATCAGCGTCATCTATGATCATCGTGGCATTTACGACACTTTCCACAGCTTTCCCCGCAACCCTGATCTGGTGCTGGTCGACACGAAAATCATTGCTCACAGCCCTCGCCGTTATTTTATCGCTGGCATGGGAGATGGTCTCTCCACCGTATTTGAGGCGCGAGCCTGCATGCGTGGTGAGCGTGAAAATCTTCGAGGGGGTCTCGCCACTCTCGCTGCCCGCCAAATTGGCGAAGCCTGCTATCGCACCCTGTTGGAAGATGGGCGCGATGCCCTGAATGAGTTGGATGCGCGCCGCGCCGGGCCAGCACTGGAGCGGGTGGTCGAGGCCAACACGCTGCTGTCCGGCATCGGGTTTGAATCCGCTGGCTTGGCTGCCGCTCACGGTATTCATAACGCAATGACCGTGGCGGAGGGAACGCACCGCTATTTGCACGGCGAGAAAGTGGCATTTGGAGTGCTTGTCCAGTTGATGCTCGAGAAACAGACTGCCGAAGTGGTCGAACCGGTCGTCGAATTCTGCCGCGGTGTGGGCCTGCCGACCACGCTTGCCGAGGTGGGACTGGCGTCAGACGACACCGAATTGCTCGAACAGATTGCCCACGCAGCGATCGCGCCGGGTGAGCTGATCCATAACGAGCCGTTTGATGTGACCACGCAGCAGGTGATCGACGCCCTGCTGGCTGCCGATGCGGTGGGAATCGAACATGAATAACGCAAAAGAAGATCCTCTACTACCGATCGATCCCATTTCGCTTGAGCGTTTGATC
>JAYYJN010000183.1:0-14489 GCA_036146215.1 Planctomycetota bacterium | reverse complement strand
CTAAACTTTACTTTTATGGTGATAATCAGGTTGAACTGTTCGACCCGACCTTGGGGGGTGTGAAACTCAAAGATTTCATGAAGATCGACTATCAACCGATTGCAAGCGACCAAATCAACGAACCATACGCGACCAGCGGTTTTACGGTGCAGGTTAAATTTTTGCCCGGGATGCCGATCGGCAACTTTCATGAGGCGGTCATATTCCGGACCGAACCCTCGTTACCGCAACCGGTCCGGCTAAATGTGAATGGCACGGTCCGCAAGCCGGTCAATCTTTTTGGTCCTAAACTCGATCGTAAGACGCAGACTCTTGATCTGGGTAAAGTCTCTGGTGGAGCTGGTGGGGCTGGAACTCCTGTCCGATTGTTGATGCAGGTTGCGGGCCGTTATCGCGACCAGGTCGACGTCAAACTAACCTCGAGTGATCCGCCGGGAATCGGCCTGGAGATTGGCCCGAATTTAATGCTAGCAAAAGGAACGTTGCGGCAGTTTCCCTTAATCTTCACACTCCCCCGAGATGCGAGACCCGGCGTCTACGGTATCGGGTCGCATCCGCCGGGCAAGATAGTACTCTCAACCGGGCATCCGGACTATCCTGAAATTGAATTGCCTGTCAAACTTGAGATCCTGGCACCCGAGAAGCAGACCGCACCAAAATCGTCGGAAGACGTCGTGCCTCAACGCCAAAAGACGGAAGAGCCCGAGCAATAGTCGTCCAAGGCACGGCAGCACGTAATCCAAGCGTCACCGACACGGAGTGCGGGGAAGGAATCCGATGGCAGATCGATGCTTAAAAACTGCGTCCATTCAGGGCACGCTTAGCCGTTTTATAGCGTTAGTGGTGCTTCTGTCACTGACCGGTTGTGGTGACAGTGTGCTGCCAGAATCGCACAACCGGCAGCACCACGAACGAATCGAATTGACGCACGTTGTCGACCCCGGGGGAAACAACCGTTTCCAACCCCCGGACAAAGTACTTCAGGCGGACGACGTGCCTCCGCGAGACAAACGGCAGACTCCACCGATCAAGGGAAAGCCCGATGCCTACCACGGTTCAAAAACAAAAAAGAAAAAAGACTATGCCGAGTTAAACGGAAGCATCTTTGTGGACTGGAAGAAACCAAAAGCAGCCATTCTTTTATCTGGAATGCTTGACGGCTACGTTGAACCGTGCGGATGTGCGGGATTAGAAAACCAGAAGGGCGGCTTGAATCGCCGGATGGATCTGGTTGAAAAGCTAAAAGCAAAAGACTGGCCGCTGGCAGCGGTCGACTTAGGGGGTATGGTGCGCCGGTTCGGTCCCCAGGCGGCAATCAAGTATCAGGTGGCCATTGATGCACACCGCGCATTGGGTTACGAAGCGATTGGTCTTGGCGCGCGTGACTTGCAACTTGCCTCCGAAACACTTCTCTCTCAACTCACACCCGATGGAAAATCTCCCTTCATCTCTGCAAATGTCCGATCCATTTTCGATGAGGATTTCGGGCTGACCAGTCGCTATCGTGTGCTCACAGTAGGGGGCGTGCGGATCGGCGTGACGCAAGTTCTGGGTGAGCAGTACGCGGAAGATCTACAGAATGCGGACTACGAATATGAATCGCCGGAAACTGCGTTGCAGCCAATCGTAGATCGTCTAAAGGATGAAAATTGTGACTTGCTTCTTCTGCTGGCCAATACCACCGTCGAAGAAGCTCAGACGCTAGGGGAAGCATTTGCCGACTTCGACTATGTGGTCGTTGCTGGTGACAGTGATCCACCGCCGCCGGAACCGGAATCAATCGGGGAGGGCGTGCAACTCATTGAGTTGGGACACAAAGGCATGTATGTGGGTGTATTAGGAGTGTATGCCAACCCGACTGATATCCGCTACCAGCGGGTTCCACTCGATGGAAGATTCGAGGACACCGATACGATCACGCGAATCTTCACTGCGTATCAGGATCAACTCCGCACGCTTGGCCTCGCAGGGTTAGCCTTGCAAGCAAACGCTCATCCGAGCGGTCGAGAATTCGTGGGAAGCGAAACTTGTGCTGATTGCCATAGCGATGCCTATGAAATCTGGGAGAATAGTCCGCATTCCCATGCCACCGAAACGCTGATCAATTTGCCGCTCGGTCGACAGTATGATCCGGAGTGCATCAGTTGCCATGTTACAGGGTGGGAGCCGCAAGAATATTACCCCTTTGCAACCGGCTATGAGAATCAGGAAAAGACACCCCATTTGTTTGGCAATGGATGCGAGAACTGCCACGGCGGTGGTGCAGCACACGTCGCGGCAGAAAATGGCGACTTGGATGTGGACGATGAGGAATTGGAACGACTCCGCTCGCAAATGCACGTGAGCCTCCAACAAGCAAAAAAAAACACTTGCGTGCGTTGTCACGATCTGGACAACAGTCCCGAGTTTGAATTTGAGACCTATTGGCCGCAAGTCGCCCATTAATAGATCCTGCAAGGCATCGACAAATACTTGGCAAACACAGGGCGCGGCACAATACGGGCTGACCGATCAACCCAGATTCATCTGAGCGAATCGATTCCCTCTCTTTCTCAAAGACCCTCGGTGGGGCAACTTTTAATCCCGCTTGCCGCACCTTTGCTCGCTTTAGCGTGCGGTGCCGCAATTGGCGCCCACACTCGGCGTACTATCCGTTAGAATAAGAGAAGCCGCTTTGGGCGGATTTCCGCTGCGGTCGGCAGGCAAGTTGGAACGCAGAGAACGAGTCCATGGCTGAAACGCTTCAAGATACGATCCGAGCAGTTCGGCGCCGCGCGTGGATTGCAAAAATACTCTATGGCGGCGGTTGGATTTTTTCGATCATCACGCTTTGGTTGCTGCTGATCGCGAGCGTCGACTTTATGCTGCGTCAGAACGATCGCCTCTCTCGCATGACGCTCAGCCTCGTGTTTGCGCTGGCAGTCGTTACGTGGATTGGGCGGCTAGTGCTTCCGCTAATCCGAAAACCACTTACGGATCTGTCACTGGCACAACGCATTCAACACCGTTTTCCTGCACTCCGCCACAAGATTGCAACCGCAGTCGAATTCCTCGAGGCTGAGAAAACAGCAACCGTCGACTCGGGCCCCATGCGGCGGGTTGTCATCCAAGAGGCCTCTGAGGCACTCCAGAAATTGCCGGTCCGCGAAGTGGTCCACTACCGGCATGCCACGATTGCAATGATCACTGGACTTCTCAGCATTGCGACCTTATCGATTGTGGCATTTCTTCTTCCCGTTGGTGCAGGGATCGCCTTTGAGCGGTTGGTGAACCCTTTCAGCGATACAGTCTGGCCTCGTGTGAATGAACTGGAATTTCAAAATACGCCGTCTCACATCCCAATCGGGGGACTGTTCGAAGCGGAGTTGACAGATCTCAAAAAAAAGTTGCCCGAGAACGTGAACATCGAATATCGATTTGCGGTTGATGGGAATGTAAAGACAGTTATCGAGCCGATGCAGCAGGTGAATGGAATCATGGTGGCACAACGGCACGATGTACAACACCCTTTTGAATTCCGCGCGGTGGGGGGCGATGATGAAACCGAGTGGCACTCCTTGCAAACTGTCGTTCCACCGACAATCGAATCTGTCGAATTTGTTGTTCATCCGCCGTCATATACCGGGTGGCCTGCGCAGCGGCAGCAAGAACAGATCTGGGGACTGACCGGCAGTCGCGTGACACTGACCGGGACGGCCAGCAAACCGATTACGGAGGCGACATTGACAACAGCGACAGGAGAGTCGCTCCAACTGGTAGTCGATGGCACCCACTTCGCGCTTCCGGAAGGGGAAACGCCAGAGCAATGGGTCCTGAAGCAAACCGGAACCGCGTTACTCCGCGTCATGGATCGGCATGAGGTCGAAAGCGGAAACCAAGAGCGAATTGCGATACGAGTAATTCCCGAGTCACCGCCGACCGTCCAAATTGAAAAACCGACCGATTATTATCGCGCTAGCCCTGATGCCACGCTTCCGCTGGAAATCTTCGCGAAAGATAATCTCGCCCTTCGCGATGTCTCGTTACATTTTCGACCTGTGAGCGAGCAGGAGGAAAGCTATCAGTCGATTCTTTTATGGCAGCAACAACCGGAATCCATCCCGCCGGATCCCGGGACAATCGCGCAACAAGTGGCCGAGGGTGACCAGCAGCTTGTAAACTACCCATGGAACCTGGCCACATATGGCTGGTCGGCTGGCACAGAGATTGCGTTTTATGCATCGGCACATGACGAACAGCCGGTCGAAGGCCGCAGCATGCCCGAGCATACGCTGCAAATTGTCGATAAGGAAACATTGGCCCGGGAAATAGCTCTCCGACAACAAGGCTTGCTGGCTGAATTGGCTCGGATCGTAACGCGGGAAAAAGAGTCGAATCAACAAACGCGCCAACTGAACATTGCGTGGCAGCAATCCGGCATGCTAACCCAAGCCGAGGTTCAGTCGCTCCGCGGTATCGGATTTACTGAGCGGGAGATTCGCCGCGCCATCAGTGACACTCAGGATGGATTGTTGGCAAAGACAGCCGCGTTGGCAGCCGACCTCAGGCACAATCACATCGATGAGCCGGCCATCTCCGAGCAACTTGAGCAACTACAAGAAACGCTCCGTCGCGTCGACAACCAGCAGTTAAGCCCGCTCCAAGGTGCACTAACCGCGGCCCGAAAACATGCCCAGAATGAAGCCGAAGATGCCGCAGGAAGCGATTCTGCCACAAGCCGCAGTCCGGAAGGTGCGGTGGCACTCAGGCAGGCTGAAAACTATCAGGATCAGGCAATTGCATCGCTGCAGCCGCTCGTCAATGCAATGCTTCGATCAAATCGTTATCGTCGGTTGGCTCAAAATTTGGCAGCTATTGCTAATCAACAGGAAAATATCCGGGAGACGACTGAAGGGCTGACCAATTCCCTCTCCGGACGACCGATTGAGCAGTTAGGCCAACGAGAGCGTATTGCTCTCCGGCAAACAGCCGAGCAGCAGGATACGCTCCATCGTGAACTTCAAGAGTTGCTTGCGCGGATGCAACAGACGGCAAAAGAATTGGAAGGTGAAGAGGGTGATGCGGGTGCACGCCTGGCATCTGCCGTTGCGGTTGGAAGGAAGCAAGGACTGGGCCAGCAAATGCGCGCGGCACAAAACCACCTGGAGGCAAATCAGACCGGTCAGGCAATGGCGCAACAGGCGCGGGCGACAAAAACGCTCGAGCGAATGATTGCGGCCTTGGAGGGTATTACGGATACGGACTTCGCCGAATGGATTAAAAAATTACGTCGAGCTGAGAGTGAACTCGCGCGTCTCGCAGAAGCGCAGGAAAAACTGCAGAATGAGCAAACAGCCACCCTTTCGCGTGCAACTATTCCAGACAAGGATCAGAAAAATACGTTGCGGGCGATTGAAAAGAAACGTCAATCCCTCGAGCAAAAGCTGCAGTCTCTTGCCGGGCAAATTAAAAATCTGCAGGCGATGGAGGCTGCAAAAAATGTGGAAGCGGCCGCTGAGAAGACGCAACAGGCAGGAGAGGCTGCAGGGCAGGGAGATGCCGCCAGCAGTGCGCAACAAGATAATGCCGCGGCCGATCATATCGCTGAAGCCCGCGAGCAATTAGCCAGGGCGCGCCAAGAGGCGGAAGCAGCGCAATTGAATTCGCTACTTGCCCGTTTACCGGAGCAAATAACAGAGTTGTTGGAATCTCAGAAAGATCTGCTGCAAAAAACGTCACAAGCGGCAGAGACGCAAGCATCAGTGTCGAAATTGACCCGAGTGGAAAAGGCCCAGATCGTGAAGCTTTCGCGCCAGCAACTATCGCTGATCGCGCAAGCACAACCGATTCGGGAAGGTCTTGCGCAGGTAGAAATTTTGCAATATGTTCTGGTCGGCTGCCTGGACAAAATGCAGTTGGCGGCAGAACGTCTCGGGCAGTTTTATGTCGGAACCCAGACCCAATCGCTTCAGCAGGATGTGATCCGCCAACTCGAAATGGTACTCTCATCGCTCCAGCGAGGTAACGACGAGAGAGATAACGACGCCAAAGGGGGTGGCGGAGGAGAAGGGCAGGGGAGCGGTGCCGAGGAGCAGAGCAGTGAGCGGTCTCTTGCGGAGATCAGGCTGCTGAAGTTACTCCAGTTGGATTTAAATCGTCGGAGCGAGTCGATCCAAGGAAAGCTGCAAAAAGCAATCGACGAGGGACAAGATTTGCAACCGTTTATCGAGCAATTACAGCAACTTGGTCCGGAGCAGGCGAAACTCGCGCTGTGGACACTTGGATTGCTTCGCGACCGCGAGCAAACAGAGGGTGGGCCGCAAAACCAGAAAAGGATGGAGTTATGAATTGGATTCATAGACCACACGCGCTGGTGATTGTGATGCTGAGTTTGATGGGATCGGCCAGCGAGCGATCCATGTGGGCATCCGATCCCGAAGCGGAGCCATCGGCCACTGCTGCCGCCGAGGGCGACCCGATCGTCTCGATTGGAAAAAAAATGTCAACCTTAGCATCGCGGTTAAGCGAATCCTCCGCAAACGCAGATCCTCAGCGGGAGCAACTCCAGCAGCAGATCGTGAACCAACTCGATGCCCTACTGAAAGAACTCGAGAAAGAGTCTCAAGGAAAGCCGTCCTCCGGCAATTCCTCCGGTGGTGGTAGCAGCCAACAAGATACACGCACGCGGATTGGTGAAGGAACTCCGCAGCGGAACAACTCGAAAAATCGTGGGCAGGGAGAACCGAAAGAAGGCGAGTCGAGGCAGAGCAGCCAACGACTGGGAAAATCCGCACCCAAGGTGAACCTGGCCGAGTTGCTTCAGGTGGTCAAGCAGGTTTGGGGGCATCTTCCCGAGAAAGAGCGTGAAAGACTACGGCAGCTTTCAGGCGATCAAGTGCTACCGGGCCATGACCTCGCGATTGAGAGGTATTTCCGCTCACTTGCCGACGAACCGCAACGCGAGGATCTCAAACCATGAAGTTGCGATTGGGTATCGGAGTTGGACTCTCGCGCCGCATGTTATTGCATGGCTTCCTGCAAGGTGGTCTGGCCGGAGGTCTTAGCCTACTCTGTCCAGCGGTGCTTTTCGGAGAAGCCGAAGAGCAGCCGATCCAAGATTTTGTCAGTCCCGCGACCGATCGCGCGATCGATAGCGGACTCCGCTTCCTGGCCAAACAACAAACCGAGGATGGTGCATTCGGTACGAGCGGTTACCAGCGAAATGTAGCTATTTGCGCGCTTTCCGGAATGGCAATGATGGCAAGTGGTAGCACTCCTGGCCGGGGACCGTATGGAAAGCAATTGGATCGATGCGTCAATTATCTGCTGGAGAACACACAACAAAATGGTTTTATATGTGATGCTCCGGCGAGCAGCCATGGGCCGATGTACGGACATGGGTTTGCAACGCTGTTCTTGGCGCAAGCATATGGCATGTCGTCACATCCGCAGTTGCGCGAAAAACTTTCTTTAGCCGTAAAATTGATTTGCAGCACTCAGAATCCAGAAGGGGGTTGGCGGTATCAGCCACAGCCCACGGAGGCCGATATTTCGGTGACGGTGTGTCAAATGATGGCTTTGCGGTCAGCACGCAATGCCGGATTGCACGTTCCCAATCAGACGGTCGATCGCTGCATCGATTACGTTCGAAAAAGTCAGAACAGCGATGGTGGTTTTCGCTATATGCTCTCCGGTGGTCCAAGCGATTTTCCACGCTCGGCGGCCGGGGTGGTTGCGCTGTTTAGTGCAGGTGTGTATGAGGGCGATGCGATCGAACGCGGACTGGTTTACCTCTCGCGATTTGTTCCTCGTCGTCGCCGCTTTGTGCGAACTAGCCATTATTTCTATGGTCATTACTATGCGGTACAGGCAATGTGGCACGCGGGGGATGCAGCATGGCCCGCATGGTATCCGGCCATCCGCGACGAATTACTGGGAATGCAAAAAACTGATGGTTCCTGGGCAGATGCGATATGTTCCGAATATGCAACCGCCATGGCGTGTATTATTCTGCAGATGCCTAACAATAACCTTCCGATATTTCAGCGTTGAGCACTGAACATGCATGATCATAAGCGGTGCGATCCGAAACCTGCCCAACTTTTTGGGCAGTGGGGACGGACCTTTTGCCTGGCTTGTTGTCTATTGCTGCTTGTCCGACTGCTTGAAGCGCAGCAGCCTGCTACGTTGATCCCCGTTAGGGGTAAGCCGGAGGAAACACGATTGGCAGGATGCACCTCACAGGGCGAATGGAAATTCGAACGAGACGGAAAGGTTATCAGCCTCAAGGCGGATGAATTCGTTCGCTGGGGACACCCGGCAAACAGCCTTGGTGGACCTGTGTTGTATTTGGCCGACGACAGTCGGCTTATCGCAGACCAAGCCTTCACGCAACTGCAAATTGAAAAAGATGAAGTGCGATTCGATTCGAAAGGTGTTGGAGATAATCAGCGACTTCCCTTGGCAAACGTGGAAGCGATCATCCTCAATCCGGACGAGAGGGGGCAACGGCGCGATCTATGGCTAGACTCACTGAAGAGTGAGCCAAGCGAAAGCGATATCGTTCTGCTGAACAATGGAGATCGCCTGGAAGGTACCTTGCTCACGCTTAATCAGGAGGTGCTGCAGTTACTCAACGGTGCAGGAGACACGCTGGAAATCCCCCGCGACAATCTTAGCGCTGTGCTTTTCCAATCAGCGCTCCTCGAGCGACCGGAATCACTCGACCGATTACTTCTGATCCAACTCGCCGACGGATCGAGTCTCCGTGCAGCATCCTGGAAAGGAAATTCAGGAAACATCTTGGTGCAAACCGCAGGGGGTGCCGACGCGCTCACATTTGAAATTCCGTGGTCGGAAAAAGAGGTGTTTCTGCGAAAAAGCATTGTCGGACTTCTACCCATCGGCTTTGGCACTATTTTCCTCTCGGATGTTGCAGCGTCGCATTACCAACATCAGCCCTACCTTTCTCTCGCTTGGCCCTATCGGCGCGATCGCAATGTCATGGGCGAACGCCTGCAAACGAAAAATAGACTCTATGAAAAAGGCATCGGAATGCACGCGGATGCGAAACTAACATTTGAGCTCGAACAGCCATTTCAGCGATTTGAAGGCGCAGTCGGCATCGATGACAGTGCCGTAGGGCAGGGAAGTGTACGATTTGTGGTGGAAGTGCGGCAAGCGGACGGCCCTTGGCAAACCGCCTTTACAAGTCGCGTGCTGTCCGGTGGCGCTTCACCCGAATTTTTTTCAATCGATCTTCAAGGCGTAGATGCCATTCGCTTAAAGACGGACCATGCGACTGATGGCGCTGTATTTGACCGGGCAAACTGGCTCGATGCGCGTTTGCAAAAATCAAAGCAGTAAGCACAGCAGGCTATGCATCAAGCGCCGTACTTCCCCATCCGATCGGCGTGAGCGAGTGCAAGTGGCATCAAGTATTTGGCCTCGAACTGCCCTAACCCTCCGTGGAGACAATCTGCCTCCCCAAAGTTCGTACAACGATCAGGTCGACATTCTGCCGATGCAATGATCGTCGGGACCGGATGCCAACTATGGGCTTTGAGTAAACTTGGTGTGCTGTGATCTCCCGTGACGATGGTGACCGATGGGGCCAAAGCGGTCACCTGTGGAATGACGGCATCAAATTCTTCGATGCGTTTCACCTTGGCATCAAAATCACCATCTTCACCTGTACTGTCGGTGTATTTGAAATGGATGAAGAAGAAGTCATAGTCCTCCCAGCGTGCCGTTAAAATCTCCATCTGCTGGTCAAGGGTTTTCGCGTCTCCCACAATGTCCATGCCAACCAGTTTCGCTAGACCTTTGTACATCGGATAAACGGCTATCGCAGCTGCACGCAGGCCATACACATCCTCAAACGATGGCAGACTGGGGCTTGCGGAAAAACCTCGCATAGAAAATGCATTGGCCGCTGATTGATCGGCTAATAGTGCAGCTCCCTGTCGCGCGAATTCCGCTGCGACCTCTGCCGTTCGTCGACTCGCGTCATTATGAGGTATCGGATCAAGCAACGGCACTCCGGTTGCCTGTGGGTCGGTGTCGGCAACGTCACCCCCGAGTCCATCACCGCGTAGCACGACAACAAAACGGTGTTCTTTCACCGGCTCAACAAAGACTTCGATTCCGGGGAGCGAAATCTCGCGAAGGCGAATCGCCAATGGTGCGCGTTGCTCCGTAGAAATTCGTCCCGCGCGACGATCAACAATCTTACCGCCACCGTCAAGTGTGCAAAAATTACAGCGGATGGCGACATCCTGCGGACCCAAATGGAAACCGATTCCAGTCGCCTCCAGTGCACCTCGACCAATGCGATACTGCAGCGGGTCGTAGCCGAAAAGACCCAAATGTCCCGGGCCGCTACCCGGACTGATCCCAGGCTTTACCGGAATACTTAATCCGCACGTACCCGCGTTGACTAACCCATCCAGGTGAGGCGTTTTTGCGGTCTCCAGTTCAGTCAGCCCCTTCGACTGCATCGGCAATCCGCCTAGACCATCGGCAACTAACATCACAATTTTATTTCCATTCCGGACGTTGAGTTCCCGGGTCAACTGATGCATATCCATCTTCGGAACCTCTCTCCCTGTGACTCACCCGATTTGATTTGATAAATCTTGACCAGAAGGGTGCTGCGACGGTCAGACGATTAAAACCTCTGCCCTGATAATAGGCTTGCCTCACACGCCGCCCACTTCCAGCGCTATGGCATACTTTTACGCGATCAACTTTCCGCTTTGAGTCTTACTTGAATCTCATCTCCCTCAACGCGGACTTCATGTGAGGCAACTTGCAATTTCGGATTGTCGACCCAATTTCCATTACAAACGTCGAATCGCCAAGCGTGCCAGGGGCAACTGACAATCGTTCCCTCCAAATCACCACTTCCCAATGACGCCCCCATGTGTGGACAAAGGTCGTCAATTGCACGATAGCCTTCGGCCGTATGAAACACGGCAACCAATTGATCCTCGACTGTAAACGTCGCACCGGTTCCCTCTGGTACATCTCCCTCGCGGGCAACGGTCACAAATCCATCCATCGTTCAGGCTCCCAGATAGTGCTTACGATCCAATTTTATCGGGAAAATCCCACTTACCACAAGTAACCCTCTGCATGCTTGCTGAGAGATCTGCTTTGCGTGCTACCGGTATCGTAAGATCGAACTTTGAATTAACGATGCAATTTTGACCCTCGCGATTGCTCCAACCGCCCTCAACCGCGCTCAACCCCAATGAAGCATGCAAAACTACCCTACAGTGCCCCGTTCCAATCTGGCATAATGCACAATCGAGCTTGCGCGTTGAAATCGCCAGAAGGAGCGGCAAGAGGGGAAAGGCAGGTAACACGTGGAAAAACGAGGATCGCAACTCAAAGCGTATCTAGAACGCCATGTTTTTCCGGATGTGCAGTCGCCCATGCAATATCTCGGTGGCGAACTCCACAGCATTTGCAAGGAGCACTCAAAGACTCGTGGGAAGCTTTGTTTCGCTTTCCCCGATACATACTCTATCGGCATGAGTCACCATGGTCTGCAGATCCTTTATTCTCTGATGAATGCCAGGGAAGATTGGCTATGCGAGCGGGTCTTTGCCCCGCAATTAGATATGGAGCACGCGCTACGGCGTGAGAATCTGCCGCTATTCAGCCTTGAATCATTCACACCCCTCAGTGAATTTGATGTATTCGCAGTAACCTTGCAGTACGAAGTTTGCTACACCAATCTGCTGACGATGTTGGATCTGGGAAGCATTCCGTTGCATGCAACCGATCGGACGCTTTCAGACCCCTTGGTTGTTGCCGGCGGACCATGCACCCAGAATCCGGAGCCAATTGCACCCTTTATCGATATTGCAGTAACTGGCGATGGAGAACCGTCACTTCCGGAAATCTGCGATCGCTGGCTAGCCTGCAAAGAAGAGGTGATCCGCACGCAAGGCATCCAATCCGGCGATGCCGGACAACAACAGCGGGCAGCAATTTTAGCACGCTTGGCAGACGAGCTGCCGTATGCGTATGTCCCGCAATTTTATGCCCCGGAATACTATGCGGATGGACGCTATGCGACGCTCAATCGAACCTCTCCGAATGTGCCGGAAACGATCGAGCCATCGGTAATCTCCGATCTCGATTCGATACCGCTACCAGTGCGACCGATCGTGCCGTTTGTCGAGTGCATCCATGATCGCATTGCAATTGAAATCATGCGGGGCTGTCCCTGGCAGTGTCGTTTCTGCCAGAGCACCGTGATTAAACGGCCACTGCGGATTCGCTCTGTGAATACCATTGTCGAGGCGGCACTCGAGTCGTATCAGAATACGGGTTTTAATGAAATCTCGCTCCTTTCTCTCTCGACCAGCGACTACCCGCACTTCGAAGAGTTGGTGCAACGGATGCAGGATGTCTTTCGTCCGCTAGGTGTAAACGTTTCAGTCCCCAGCTTAAGGGTAAATGACCAACTTAAAAGTGTGGCCGCATTGCTCCCCGCCGGGCGACGAAAAAGTCTCACTTTGGCGCCCGAAGTTGCTCGCGATGACATGCGAGAGCAGATTCGAAAAAAGATTAAAAACCAAGACCTTTACGATGGCTGTCGCGTTGCATTTCAAAATGGCTACACACAGGTAAAACTCTATTTCATGTGCGGGCTTCCTGGTGAGCGGGAGGTGGATCTCGATGGAATTATCGACATGGCCGAAACGATTGCCCGCATCGGCAAAGAGGTAAACGGTCGTTACCCCAAAGTGACAGCAAGCGTTTCAAATTTTGTGCCTAAAGCGCACACGCCGTATCAATGGAATGGAATGCAAACTGCGGAATACTTCCGATGGGCTCACCAATACCTCTACAGCCGCCGCCGTCTCCGTTCAGTTCATGTCAAATGCCATGATTTGGAAACCAGCCTGCTTGAGGGCGCTTTGAGTCGCGGTGATCGTCGAATGTCCCGAGCCATTGAAATCGCCTGGCGAAATGGCAGTCGGCTTGATAGCTGGCAAGAGCATATGAATGCGCCGCGTTGGTGGTCTGCAATGGAAGAAGCGGGAATTGATATCGATCGTGCAATCCATGCCCCATACGACCTATCCGACCGGCTGCCATGGGACCATCTTAATGTAAAGTACGGCAGAGCTTTTTTGGAAAAAGAACAGCGACGCGCAACGGTTCAACTTACTTCGATGGCCGAGGCTCGGTGATCCTAAAGTGAGCAAAGCGAACCCACGATGACACTATGAATAGGGAAGTATCCACATCCGACTCAGCAGAGAGTGACTCTGAAATATCACTCGCGGAATTCCAGCAATTAATCCGCAGAATGTATTACGAAAAGGATGCGGAACGTGGGATCGATGGAACGTTTATGTGGTTGGCTGAAGAATTTGGGGAACTCGCTGCGGCACTTCGCGGTGGGAACAGGAAGGAACAACAGGAAGAGTTTGCGGATGTGCTGGCGTGGTTAGCTACAATTGCAAATATTGCGAACATCGACCTGACGGAGGCAATTCGCACAAAATATGGTTCGGGATGCCCCGGTTGCGAACGGCTTATTTGCGATTGCTGTGATAGTGAAAAACCGTGAATAACAACCTATGAATCGAATCCGCTGGATCCTGTTCACTGCGATTGCCGTTGGTGAAGTTTTTGTAGCAGTTGAATGTCATGGTGAACGCACCGCAGACGCATCAGCGATCCAGGTGCGAGACTTTCACGTCGGTTTTTCGGGGTATTTCAAACTCGGCTATTGGAGTCCCGCATTTGTCGAGATCGATGCACCAGAGGGTGCCGTATTGACCCTGCTGCTGACCGTTCCCGATGGAGACGGCGTACCGACGACAACGCGCGCGAAGCACACCGTTCCGCCGAGTGCAAAGGAAGCGCAAACCCTTTCGAAGGTGGAATTGCTGTGCAAAGTGGGACGACCCGACGGGGTGATCACGCTCGAAGTGTATCAGGGGGAAGAACGTGTGGCCCGCGAGCAGTACCGCTTAGAGGCAAGCGACTATCAACCCCTTGCATCTGGTACTCAACTGATTGTGAGCCTTGGAGCGACTGCCAATCTGAAGGCCGCAAGTAAACAAGTCGGTCAATCGGAAGGGTCAAGCAGGGTAGTCGCCGAAATCGAAAACATGGAGCGACTGCCGACACAATCACTTGGTTTTGACGGGGTCGATCAAATTTTTTGTTCCTCGAGTCGTCCTCTTGTTGACAAACTTGCGTTTAGTTTGCCACACCGCACAGCGGTTGAAAACTGGGTGCGACAGGGGGGAAGTATCGTGTTCTCTGTTGGTGGAACCGATACCCGGTTGTTCAGTGGCACAAACTCTTTCGAGAATTTTTTTCCTGGTAAATTCCGGAGAAAAGTCTCTGTTCGTCAATTGCGTCCTCTTGAAATTTTTAGTGAAGGCTCAGATCCATTAATCAAAGAGGATGATCGTGGACGGAATCTCTCTTTTGAAGTTCCTGTTTTTCAACTCGATCGCGGTCGCCTCGAATCT
>JAYYJN010000182.1:0-16171 GCA_036146215.1 Planctomycetota bacterium | reverse complement strand
TCAAACGCGACATTGGTCGACGGTCTCGTAGAACACGTAAATCCGCCCGATAAAAGACATCGCGTTCTGTTTGCTGGTGCATCCAAGGGCGACGGGATCAAGGCATTGCAGTGCCTTGCAGTGCCTCAAACGCCTTAGCGGACCGGAGGCCTTTGTTTTGTTTTCGCGGTTGTGCCGCCGTAGATCGGCAAGAAGCGATAATAGACCTCCAGGCAGAGTGTTGCCATGGCCGTGCTATAAACTCTTCCGCCGTGGGGACCCCACTCGGTCTCTGGGGACCAACTGCCTTTGTAAGGACCGCTCTGTTGTTGCGTCGCCAGAAGTGTCGTTTGCAGACTCTGATTCCATTCGTCCCACAGCGTATCCTGCCGCTGATACAGGGCGAGCGTTGCATAGTACCAGGCATAGAGATTCATGCGATCATCTTGGGAATAGCCGGCTCTCGGCGGATCGGCAAGCAAAAATTCAGCCGCTTCGTTAGCGACCGGATCTAAAGGGCGGGTGCCGGTGAAGAGTCGACAGAAGAGCGCTTCTGCCGTCATGGCTGCGGTCGGAGGCTTGCCCGGACGGTAACTTGCCAGTCCCCCCTGCCGACCCGATGAAACATAGGAGAGAAATCGGTTCACGCCTTGTTTGGCACTCGCCGGCACCGTGACACCGGCAAGCTCTGCGCTTTTAATGGCCATCACCTGCCAGCCCAACTGACTCGTATCTCCAGTGTCACTCGGTCGATAACGCCAACCGCCCGTTTGTCGATTCTGGCTCTGTAGCGTGTATGCGATGGCCCGCTCGACATAAGGCCGCAGACGCGCATCGCCAGTCATGCCATACGCCTCACTCAATGCAAAACTCGCCATGCCATGGCAGTAGGTGGCGGCAAAAAGCGTTGACTCTCCGGCCAGCGATCCGTTCTTCTTCTGATGGGCCGCGAGGTACTCGAGGCCGCGGCGGACCTGGCTCTGATAGGGCCCCGGGCTCATGTGGGTGTGGCCGCTGCCAAGAAATGCCAACAGTGCCAACGCGGAAATTCCACTTTGTGCCCGTCCCCCTGCACTTCGTCGATGATTCTCGCCGAAGGGTCGGTCGCGACCACCTTGCCATCGCATCGGGTCCCAACTTCCGTTATCCTCTTGCGCCGAGGCGAGCCAGGCGAGGCCTGCCTCAACCGCTTCTTCCGCTTCCGGGCTGCCGCCAAAACGCCCGGCCTGTCGCGCACGATCGTTTGCTGAGCGGAGGCGATACAGTTCCGGTAGCTGATGACCGCCCGGAGTGCGTGGCGGTTGAACGCCCTCGCCCGCCGGTGGCTTTTCTATTTTTACGAGTTTCGGCCGATCATCTTCCGGAGCAGGCGAGTTTTCCGCGTCTCGTTTGGTCAGTGCCGCTATATCAAGGGGCGCAGCGACCTGCTTCGTTGCAGGCCGTAACGTCGCCGCCAGTGCCGCTGCATTTACCGGCGTCTCTTCGCCCGTTGGAATCTGTTGTGGCTCGCTTTGTTTTTCTGCAATCCGCGTTGGGGACGGTATCTGCGCGCGTCGTTGTTGGGTTGCAATGACGGGCGGCGGTTCTACTTTGGGAGCCTCTGCAGCCACCGGCCGGCGGGCGGCAAGTCGGGCAGGCACGAGGGGACCTGTGACTGATGGAGTCTCTGCAGCAGCTGGCACGTAATCGGTTTCGGGGATTTCGGCTTCATCCATCCGCGGAACCTCCAGCGGTGGTATCTCGCCCACTCGGCCCGGAAACTGCTCCCATGGTTTGGCGGGCCGTGCCGGTTCAAGTTTCCCTAGAAACGCGTCGCCCAGGGCCACTTCGACAATTTCGCCCTCCAAGCCGGTCGCCGTTCCGGCGATACGTATGGTTGCGGCATAGCCGAACAAAAGTAGATGCGCAATGAGCGAAAGAATGACACAAATCCGCATCGGCCGCGATCGGCCCCATTGCGTGAGCAGCAGTCCGGTTAGTGCGGCCACTGAGCCGAGCAGCAGCACGAGCCAGAGGACGATCCAAGCAGCGTGGATCGCACCGGTAGGTAGCGACAGGGCAACCAGCGGAATCAGGCTCATCCGACTCTCTACTATCAATGGGTGTTATCGTCGTATCGGGGCATCCTGGCCGGCGGTTGTGATCCGAACCGAGACTCCCATTTTTCGCACGCCCGCTTTACTGCAGGCTGCCAGCACACTCGCCACACTTTGGAAACGTCCGTTTGCATCGCCCCGCACCAGAACGCCGATCGCAGGATATTGGGTAACCGCGTCCGATAATCGGCTCACCAGTTCCGTAATCGACACCGGTTGATTATCCAACTCGATCCGACCATCCCGGAAGACATTAATGGTCTTCGCCTCCGGCGCTGCCGAAAGAGCACCCGAGTCGTTCACTTGAGGTGGCTGCAGACCGATTTTCCGCTCGAGTTCGGAAAATTTTGTGCCTACCATAAAAAAGATGATCAACAGAAATACGATATCGATCATCGGAGTCAGATTGAGCGATGGTTGCTCGTCGGTGTGCGTTTTGAGTGCCATCGAAAATTCCTCGTATTTCTTGAATCGCTGCACAGCAGCATGGGTTTACGCGGCTTTGGTCCGCGAACTCTTTTTCGGTCGGTTGCCCGCCTCGGCGGAAATTTCGGCCACCACATCTTGAGACACCGCGTCGATATCCATGACGAGACGATCGACACGCGAGAGAAAGAACATGTAGGCGATCAACGCGGGAATCGCCACTGTGAGACCGCCGGCAGTGGTGATCAGCGCCTGCCCGATACCGGAGGCTAGAAGCTCAGGTTTGCCCATCGCATCGGCGGTGGCGATGTCATTAAAGGCCTGAATCATACCGACCACGGTGCCGAGCAAGCCGAGCAGTGGGGTGACCGTCGCAATGCCATTGATCAGTCGAAGATATCGGCGCAAACCACCCGTGACCCGCTCTCCTGAGTCGATAATGGCCTGCTCCACCTCCACCGCCGGGCGTCCCCATTTCTGTACGGCACCGGCAAACACCTCGGCAACGGGACTACCGTTCTTTCGACACATCGCCAGGGCCTCTTCCTGATCCATGGAACGCTCGCGGATCTGATGCAGAAATTGCCGGACGAACGGTCGGGGAATCACGCGTCGCCGCCGCAAACTGATCAATCGTTCGAACACGAACAGGAGCAAAATGAAGGAAGCGAACAGGATCGGATAAAGCAGCAGACCGCCTTGCTGGATAATCACAAACAGGTTCTGCTCGGCAATCTCGCCGGCACTGGCGGTTTCTGCCTCCGTGTCGCCGCCCGACTCGATATTCGACTCCTGGTCGGAATTTATTGTTGCGGCCGGTGGATCGTCGGCGTGGGACACATGGCTGACCGGAATAATGGCAGCGCAGAAGACAAGCGTTATGCAAAACCTGTGGAAGGTTAGCGATTTTAAAATATTTGACATCGACGAGGGTCCTTTATGATTGCGGCCTGTGTTCAGCACGCGTTAGCGTCTTCAGGCGAGTGCGTGCCTGAGCGGCAAAATCAGTTTCGGAATACTTTTTTAGAATTTGACGATAAAGCTCGGCGGCTTCTTTCGGTTGTTTTCGTTGCTCATAACAGCGGCCTGCTTGTAGCAGCGAGGCTGCCTGCCAACGAGGGTGCGGATAAAGCGAGACGACCCGAAAATATTCGGCAGCCGCCTCGGCGTACCGCTCCTGGTGCATGAAGGTTTCGCCGATCATCCATTGCGCCATGGCCGCCGTTTCACTCTTCTCTGCCTGGTCTCTCTGTGCGGCCCGGAGAAATGCACTCCGTGCACCCTGAAGATCAGCATCCGCCATTCGGCAGCGACCAAGCAGATAATAAAGCTGGTCGCTCGGTACAGGAGCCGAGACATCGGCAAGCAATGACTCAATCGCTACACGGGCTGAAGACCAGTTGCCGTCTTGCGCGGCGAGCTGGCCTTGTCGCAATGCGACCAAAGCGGCTTGCTCACTCGGCAGGGAGCCTTTTGCCAGCATCAAAAACCGTTTTTTGGCTTCATCCGCTTGGCCCGATTGATAATAGGCTTCGGCGAGCCAGTATTCCGCCGGCCGCGCGAGTGTGGAACTGGGAAACCGTTCAATCAGCTGGGCCAGCGGCTCGCACGCCTTTTTCCAATTACCATCCTGCACGGCAATTTGGCCGGAGAGGTAGAGTGCGTGGGGTACGATCTCTGTGGCCGGTTGCTGCGCAATGAGTTGGGACAGCAGCGCGTCGGCCCGCTCCGTGTTCCCTGCATTTGCAGCATGTTCTGCGAGTCGATAGGTGGCATCACTCCAGTAAGTCGATTCCGGGTACTGGGCGTGCAGCGTCTCGAATTGACGTTTTGCTTCGGTTGGCTGATTTCCATCTTGCAATGCCCATCCCAGCCGATAGAGTGTTTCGGCCCGCTGTTTTTTGTCGGGTTTCGTGGCGAGCAGGCGTTTATAAAGCGCTGCCCCCTCGGCGTATTTTCCTTCGCGGACCACGATGGTGGCAGCGCGGCTGAGTGCGACGTGTGCACTCGGTAAATCGGGCCAGCGGTCGGCGACAGAGAGGTAGGTCTCCAACGCCTGATTGGATTGGTCGAGTTGCTGATAAATTTCCGCCAGCTGCAGCCCCGCCGCTGCCGCCGCCGGGTCAAGCGACTTGGATTGCATCAACGCCTCGAGCGTCTCAGCGGCAGTAGCCACACGACCAGCTTCCATTTGAGCCGCCGCCAGTCGCTGCACCGCCGCGGGTCGGCTTGCTTGCGATCGAGTCTCTGCTGCCAGCTGTGCATAGAGTTGCAGTGACCACTCGGTCTGACCTTGCTCTCCGGCGATCCGTGCCAGATGGCGGAGTTGACCGGGCGTGGGTCCGCCGCCCTCCACATTTTGCCAACGAAGCAGGCCGCGACGCGCTTTTTCAACATCGCCTGCGAGCAGGTGGGCATGGGTAATGCCGCCGACCACCTCATCGGCCCATGGCGTGTCGGGCCATTGTTCCAGCAGCGCATCCCAGGTGGCGGCCGCAAGGGCCGCGTTGTCCTCGGCGAGTGCGATTCTTCCCAGATAATAATGGGCCTGGGCTGCGATCTGGGGTTCGGTATTTTCAAGCAAGGCGGTGTAGCCTTGCTGTGCTGGCTCCCGGTTGCCCAGTAAGTCTTCGCACCGGGCCAGGCCAAACCGGCATGTTGTCGCCACTTTTTCGTTATCCTCCGCCTCAAGCACGGAGGTAAAAAGCTTTTGGGCCTGTTCCAGTTTTTCCTGACCGCGCTTCTGTTCGGAATCAGTTGCTTTTTCGGAGGCCTGTTCGGCCACTGCCAACAGGGCACCGGCAAGATAGGTTTCGGCCAGCATTCGTCGTGATCCTTCGGGGGCCGAGTCCAGGAACGGCTTGAAACGCTCAATCGCCTGAGCGTGACGTGCACCAAGATAGGCTGCTTCGGCGATACGGAAGGTGGCATCTACGCGACGGGGGTCTTCTGTCCCGGCGTGATCCAGGAATTTTTCGTATCTCTGAGCCGCTTCAGGATAGCGCCCAAGCTGAAGTAGACTTTCTGCACAATAGTAGTGGGCATCGTTGGTGCGGGCATCCTGCGGGTGCTGCTTCAGGAATGACTTGAAAGAGGAAGCCGCCAGCTCCCATCGTTGCTCCGCATAATGGTCTGCGGCCAAGGCGATCAGATCGTCGCCTTCTTTGGCGTGCGCCGGTCTGGATATTCCTGGAAGCCCGCAGGCCGCCATCAAAAGCAGGATCGTAACTCGCTGCATCGAAATGCCTCCCCTGCATGACCGTCCTCGCCCGCATGATGAGCGTTGGGCGATCAAGCCCCCATAAAATCCCGAAAGCCCAGGGAGCGACTTTGTCCTGGGTTAAGACAAGCCTGTACTCCCTGGGCGAGGTGTGTTGTTTTTCTTTTCTTCGCTATCAATTCGCCATAAATTCGCGATGAACTCACCATGAAAAGCTTGTTTGCTGCGGCAGACAAAACCACTTCTCACGCTAAATTCAGGATTAATAGTAAGAATCGGCTCCTGTGTTCACGTTGCCGACCATGTGGAAGTGGTCTTTGTCGATGTAAATCACCTCGGCTGCATCATCGTCCCGCAGCGTGTATGGGATTGGCCAACCGACCCGCACTTTTTCGCTGTAGTACACGGTGCACTTGTAATGCACGTGGTGCAGTTGGGCTGGTCCGATCAGAGGAATCTGACGGGGTGGATCAATGTAGTCGGCAATTTTTTCCTTGATGATTCGCACATCGTTGACTTGGATGGTGTAAAGCATCGGCCAGTTGCCTTCGACTTCTTTGATCTCGAGAAACTTCCGGAAGACTTCATCGTCGCTCGGCGGATCCATGCCGATGTCGGGCGTATCTGCAGTCAGCGGCCCCAAGATGGGTGCCCGACCATAGCGTTCATGAAACCAATGTTCGTCCTCTTTTTCTTTCTGCCAGTAGGGGGAAACGGGGATTGGAATGCCGGCATAGCCGAGAAACGGCCCCTGGCTCGTGATGCATCCGGTAAATGCAGTCAGAGCAACGCCGCATGCCACAAGCAATCCGCACCCTGCGAACAGTTTGTATGCCATTGTTGAACTCCACGATAATGTGCTTGTCACCTGATTTCGGGGGCATCAGATCGCACTGATGCCAGAATTAGTTATCGTGTTAAGCTGGGGAGAACTTGCGGAATTTTCCGGTCCTACCAAAAAAAACGCCACATGGTGCCTGCATTCACAGCAAGCACGGGATGGTCGCTATGAGCAGCAGTTGGCAATTTCTGCGAACCTGGCTTGTCGAGGGACAAACCCCAAAGTAGGTGGCGATAATGCGTACGGCTCAGGCAGCAGCGATGCTGCGTAAAGAATTCTCCTGCGGCTTTTGCGCAAAGAACACTTTGCGGAAGTTGGTCGCAAGCGGGTTAGGCGAAAGAATCGGCGGAGTCAGGGTGTGTGCAAGGACAAGATCTTCGGCAAAATCACGCGAACTGATGGCAGTAACATCGAGGTTTGCCGCCTCAAGTCGGCTAACGAAGTCATCGCCGTAAATCCGCACATGGTCGCACTGTCCGAAAAGTCGTTGCCTCTCATCACCATCCACAATGCTTGGATCTTCGAACGTTACGGCCAGGTCATCCTGCTGCGGCACGGTGAGAACGGCAAAGCCTCCCGGCTTCAGGACACGTGCGATTTCTCGGATCGCTCGATGGTCATCTTCGACATGCTCTAATACGTCACACGCAATGACCGAGTCAAAAACAGCGTCGGGAATCGAAACCATACGGGTGATGTCGATTTGAAGATCCCGACGGGGGTTATAAAGATCGGCGGAAAAGTAGCGCTCTGCATGTTTCCGAAGGCGCTTCTCGATATGCCATTCCGGGGCAAAATGTAAAACGTTTTTGCCGCGAATCAACTTCTCGAAGGGGACCGCAGGAAGCTGGTCGAGTGCGGCGATTAATAGCCGATGGCGTACGTCCGCTTGGCATTTCGGGCACTGGCATGCTTTGTGCCAGGCATTGTCGACGAACTGTCGACCCTGCCAACCACATACCGAACATTCCACAAGCTTCGGGAACCGGAGACGCATCGTTTGACGAAGATATTTCGGCATTTTCAACAAACGTTTCGCCATGTGGCGGGCACTTCTCGCAATCTGCCGACACTTTGGGTATTGCACTTTGATCCCGTCGAGCGGATGGGCGTAAGGCATGATGAGTCTCTTGCAATGAAACTTTTCGGCTTTATCTACCACGAGTCGCCGAGGGCACCAAGATCGGTTTGGCTGATAGTCGGGATTATGCCAAGCGAAGCCACCTATAAGTCGGCACAGAAGGTAGTTGAAAGAGGATAAAAAAAGACCCCGCCCTCCGGAATCGGCAGGCAGGGTCTTTCGGAATGACGTAGCCGCACGGAAAACGCCACGTCGAGTTTTGTACGCCGGTCAGCTTATCGCTGGACCACGCGGTATCGATTCTAAATGGGAACTACTTATCCTTGAAATCAAGGAACCACCAGCCATCATCCCATTCCAGGGTGACCTTTCTCCATCCCAGAGGCACCTGAGGATAAGGATAGAAGGGTCCGATATAGGGCCAGGCGGTTGGTGAATACTGCTTGGGATACGTCAGCGCTGCATAGTTCGGATAGGGTGCGTAGCTGGGCCAAGCGTAGGCCGGCAATTGAGGCTGATCGTAACCCACCGGGGCAACGCCTCCACCTGTACCGGGAACAAACGCCGGCTGCGGTCTACCCGGTTGCGCCGGTTGCGCTGATCCACCAGCGGATAACGCGGCAAACGGCGCGGCAACAGCAGCCAGTGGTGCAGCCAGCGCGGCCATGGCAGAACGTTCATGCCCTGCCCTCTCAGGAACGGGCGGCATGGTGGGGGCGGTCATCGCTTGAGCCGGCGGAAGCATTTGCGCCATCCGCGGATCCATGCGTGCCATTCGCGGATCCATTCCTGCTCCTGCCATTCGCGGATCCATGCGTGCCATCCCTGCGCCTGCCATTCGCGGATCCATCATCGGGCGTGCTGGCGGGGTCGGACTCGGCGTGGATAGCGTGCTGGCCGCCATCGGCACCGGACGCGAAAACGCGGCGGGGCTTTGCGTTGGCACGCGACGCGACGATTGGGGCCGCGGCGCACTCGCGGTGAGCACCGGGCTGTTTACCGCCAATGGTGGAGTCACCGTTGCCTCTCTTGCCACCGGTGCACCAGCAGACCGACCGCTCAACGAAGCGGACACGACCTGCGGTCCCGCCGTGGGCGTGTTGGCGGTTGACGTTGAAGACGCAGCAGCCGGTTTTTGTTTCGCTGCAACCGGTGAGATCCGCACCGGACGGTTGAGTGGTGCGGCGGGTCGAATTTCAACCGGATTGGTCGCCGGTGCAACGATCGAAAGTTTGTTGACGACATCGTCCACATGAGGCGATGCAGTGGTGATTTCAATCGCCGTTTCCATTTGTTGACGGCTGGCGACCGTTCCTTGCAATTTAGCTTCTCGATCCGAGTAGGTCACCATAATATCGTAGTCTTTAAGTTTGCCGGTCGCCTTCATCACATTGGCGATCTGCTGGGCGATTTCCCGATCGTCTGCCCGGGCATGATCCGGCGAAAGTGAGGCAGTCAAAAGAACTGCCGCGGTCAGGATTAATTGCATCCGTGCCATCTTAATTTTCCTCCTTGAACATTTTCCGTTTTCGTGCGGCTGCTTGTCTTCGGTTTCCTGCACTGTTGTCGGCAGGTGACCGATGACCGGGATTTCTCGGAAGCGTAAGTCCCGGCGAAATCACCGAGGTGCGAGAATGTTTCCCGTGACGTGGAAGATGCAAAACCAGGGCCTAAAGATCACCCCGCGCGAAGTCCCCCACGGCACCAATAACAAAGTCTCCTCAGCACCTGAGAATTAACTTCGGTTGCCGGTTGTGCCGAATGGGAGCTTTTTTTTGAATTTAACGAATCGCATTCAGATGCATTGCAGCAAAAGACAGCACTGCATTGCCGTGAATTCAGCCGAGGGTGAGTTTGTCGAGACGCTGAATCGACGTGCTCTAGAATGATTCCACCGGGGTTGGGCGGAAATCCCAGGTGGCTCCGACGATCATGATTCCCAGTGTCATCGGGGGAAACAGGCTCAGCCCTGAAGGCGCTCCGATAAAACAGATCGCGGTCAGTCCCACGGCAAGTAAACTGGCGTAGAACATGCAAACAAAGAACCCGTGCAGCGAATAGCCTTCGCTTTTTCGCATAAAGAGGGCCGCTAATAAACCTGAGATACAACTCACGGCAAGAATCCAAAGGGTGACGTCGGGTTCAAAGTGAGGTTCAAAATTCGGCATGGCACAATCTCCTGGATTCCTTTCCGGTACGAGCTTGGTAGCAGCGAGTCTCCCATCCTTGGGACGACAGTTACCACCCCACAAGTGCAGCAGATGACGTGCCAATCACGACGGCAATTTTACTGCTAGCTTTACCGGGCATTACATTGCGAGGGAGAGTGCACAAAAAAGACGTAAAAAAAAATCTGAGTCCTCGCCCCTACCCAGGTACGAACCGTTTTGGACTGCAGTTTTTACAAATGTGAACGGATCGCCCTCGCCAACGAAGCATCGATAGCACAGTCGTCATAATCGTCAGCTGCAGCATGCGAGGCAATTCAAATGCGTGCGGCAACGGGCAGTCGGGCAGATCAACGCTTTGCAATCTGGGCCCGTTTTTTGATTTCTGCTTCCACTTCGCTGATATGAATGTTGCGACTGATCACCCGACCTTTTTTGTCGACCAACAACATCGTCGGCAGGGTCAGGATCCCCAGTTCGGTAGCGGGGCGACTTTCCAGGCCGCCGGCCTCGTGGATTTGCGGCCAGGTTAAACGCGCTTTTTTGATCGCGTCGATGGCGACTTGCCGATCGTTATCAACGTTGACTCCCACCGCATAGAATCCACTCCGGCCGTACTTGGCGACCAGATCCCGAATGAGCGTCATATCCGCCTTGCAAGGTTCACACCAGCTAGCCCAGTAGTGCACGAGCACGACTCGACCGGCCAGTTGCGCAAGATCGAATGTTTTTCCATTAATCGTGCGACCCGTGAATCGGAGTGGTTTTCCGGGCGAATCGAGCCGCCGGATCGCACCGGTTGCTTTTTTTGCCTGCGAGCTTTCAGGTGCAACGGATGCGATTTTTTTGTACCACGCTTTGGCCTCCTCGTCGTTGCCCGAGAATTCTTCAGCGATCGCGATTTGCAGCAGTGCTTCGGCTGCGTCATCGGATTTAGGATAGGTTTTGACGAACTCTTTGAGATTCTCAAGCCAATCGGATTGAATTTTTGCATAGTCCGCCTTCGGTTTTTGCATCGCCGCGCTGTAGGCTGCCAGCAACGAGCGGTAACGGACGTAGGCTAAAATATCGCTGCTTGTCCCCTGTTTTTTCAAACGCGAGAGTAGTCGCTCCAGTTGTTCGGTCCCTTCCGGCATTGCGCCCGATTGGGTGGCAGCGCTCAGGTTGTCTGCCAGTTGCCGGATCCAAGCCGTTTTCTGATCAGGGGTGCTGGAGGCGGCAGCCAGTTGCTCAAGCAGTTTTGCTTGCTGGGTATAAAGACTGCCGCGATTTTGGGGTGTGGCCGAAGCGAGACTCGCCTCAACTTTTTCGAGCGACGCCAGCAGTTCCTGCAATTTCGGGCTGATACCCTCGTCTCCGCGGGGCCCGCTCACCTGCATTGCGGGAGATTGTTCGCTGGTGAAAAATAAGCCGCTGAGCGTTGCCGAGGCGTTGGCATCTTCGCGGATTGCCGGGGCGGCGATCAATCGCCAGCAGTCGCCCGCCTGCACGAGTGTGCCGACTTGCAAGAAGCCTTGCTCGCCATCACTTTCTGTCATCGCCACCACATTTTCGTAAACCAACAGGTCTCGTTTGGAGCCGCCGGTTCCGGCCGGAATGAGCCCGGGTCGGCTGGCCGAGAAATGCAGCCAGCGGGTATTTTTGCCGGGGGATCCCTGCCCTTTGGTTATTTTCTCAAATGCTTTGCCAGCCGAATCAAGCGTACCACGGATTTTCTCCGTGGTTTCCGTTCCAAGCTGCAAATCATCGAGTTCCTTTTGAGTCAGCAGCAATCGAGTGAATGCAGTTTTATCTTCAGCTGCAAGCGCTGAGACCAGTTCGGCGGTTGCTTCCTCGGCAGAAATTCTTTTCCAGCGATCAATCCGGCCGTCCTCATTTTTATCGATTGCCCAGCGTGAGCCGGCTGTGCCGAGCCAGCGATGCGCATCGACCTTGCGGTTGTAATTGGTGTCGATGTCCCGATAGACCTCAACGCCCCCCCGGTAGTAGCACCATCGATCGACCGCTTTGTCTGAGTTGGTGTCGAGAAAACATCGAAGTCTGCGTCCCGTCGCGTCGACCACGGCCCAGCCTTTTTCCTTCTCACTAACCACCGGCACCATCCGGAAATCGGACCAGGCGGCTTTTTCGGGCAGATCGATGTCAACTTTTTGAGTCGGCTTGAGTTGCATGGCCGATTCGACGGTGGGCGGTTTACCGAATGCAGCGGAGTTGAGCAAAAGTACTCCGCAGAGGGAGCAAGCGAGTGGATGGTCAAGCAGGTGACGCCAAATGGAGCGGTGCATCGAAAGGTCCGGGGGGTTCGGTGTGATTTTGTATGCGTTGTGCAGTTTGGGAGTCCGTAATGCACCGCGAACTATATCTCTTTTTGCGCCCTCGGGGCTACACCGAATTGACACGCAGAGGTACCGATTTAGAATGATTGATCTGTTCTTAATTCACTTTCCCGTTTTGATTTGCGGGTGTTTTGCGAGAAAGTGTGCAGTTAAGGGCGTATAGCTCAGTTGGTTAGAGCGCATCCCTGATAAGGATGAGGTCCCTAGTTCGAGTCTAGGTACGCCCACTTGAGAAGATGATGCGGGGGGACGTAGCTCAGTTGGGAGAGCATCGCGTTTGCAACGCGAGGGTCGTCGGTTCGAGTCCGATCGTCTCCACTGTTGGGGGTGTTTTTTAGGGGTTTCGGCAAAAATTACACCTGGTTTTCTTGCTCGCCGTGATCTTCGGCGAGAACCATCGAGCTGATTTGTGCGTATGGAAAAGGCCGTGGCCGGAACTTTTTCCTCTTAAAGCGTTTAGGGGCTTTGACAGTTTCCGCCGTGCAGCTATACTCAGCCTCTTCCCTGTGGCACATCTGTATGACCGTTGTGCCCGCAGTGCGAGGTTGGTGGCGTATTTCTCAAACCGGAGTGATATGTCACTGCCCTCGATGGTAGGCAGCGTTAGGTTTTTTTTAAGGCCTGACTGCTGCAACGATCTTTGACAATCTAGCAATTAGCAAAAGTGGCATCTTCGTTGTGAGTTTCGACTCACAACGATATTGATTGCGTAAGAAATTACGCGATCTCTCTTTGGCGCGTTTTGGCGTGACTCGGTGCGGAACTGGTTTTTGCAGAGCAGTTTTTGCAGCAGAGTCAACGTTACACCAACAGTAGTAAGAGCATTTGATTTATATGGTCAAGCTACTAAGGGCGCATGGGGGATGTCTTGGCATCAAGAGGCTTTGAAGGGCGTGGAAGACTGCGAAAAGCCCGGGTGAGTTGTCAAACGAGCGTTGACCCCGGGATTCCTGAACTGACATATGCTGAATACATAGGCATATGTGGCTGACGCGGTGAACTGAAACATCTAAGTAACCGCTGGAAAAGAAAGAAAAATCGATTCCGTCAGTAGCGGCGAGCGAAAGCGGAACAGCCCAAACCGCGGAGGTTTCCTCTGCGGGGTTGTAGGGCCTTTCATACGGGAGTTACAAAGCAATCGGTTAGCAGAACGATCTGGAAAGGTCGACCACAGAGGGTGACAGTCCCGTACGCGAAAACTGAATTGCCTCCCGAAAGGTACCTGAGTAGGTCCGGTCACGTGGAACCCGGACTGAATCTGCGGGGACCATCCCGTAAGGCTAAACACTCTTGAATGACCGATAGTGAACTCAGTAGGGTGACTGAAAGATGGGAAGAACCCCTTCTAGGGGAGGACACTGAACCTGAAACCATGTGCCTACAAGCGGTCGGAGCACTATGCCCCCTTGGGGGAATGTGTGACGGCGTGCCTTTTGCATAATGATCCGGCGAGTTACCGTCTGCGGCTTGGTTAAGGCCTTCCGGGCCGAAGCCCAAGGGAAACCGAGTGTGAATAGCGCGATTTTGTCGTAGGTGGTAGACGCGAAACCTGGTGATCTACCCATGGACAGGTTGAAGCGCGAGTTATATCGCGTGGAGGACCGAACCCACTTAGGTTGAAAACTGAGGGGATGATCTGTGGGGAGGAGTGAAAGTCTAATCAAACCAGGAGATAGCTCGTTCTCTTCGAAATAGCTTTAGGGCTAGCCTTGAGTCACTACGCATCGGGGGTAGAGATACTGAATCGGTTTGGGGCCCTTCCCGGGGTACCCTGCTGAACCAAACTCCGAATACCGATGCGACTACCTCAGGAGTCAGTCCGCGGGGGATAAGCTCCGCGGTCGAGAGGGAAACAACCCAGACCATCTGCTAAGGTCCCAAAGTCGTTGCTTAGTCACTAAGGAAGTTGAATTGCGGAGACAGCCAGGATGTTGGCTTAGAAGCAGCCATCATTTAAAAAGTGCGTAACAGCTTACTGGTCGAGCAGTTCTGCGCCGATAATGAACGGGAGTAAGCACGACACCGAAGCAGTGGATTGTGCCAGCCTTCGGGCGAGCACAGTGGTAGAAGAGCGCCGTAGGTCAGATACGAGCCGTACCGAAAGGAGCGGTGTTGGGGCCTACGGGTGATTATGCCGGAATGAGTAACGATAAAGCAGGTGAGAATCCTGCTCGCCGAAAGCCTAAGGTTTCCTGGGCAAGGTAAATCCGCCCAGGGTTAGCCGGTTCCTAAGTCGAGGCCGAAAGGCGTAGACGATGGATAGCAGGTCAACATTCCTGCGCCACGAAGTGGACCGATGGAGTGACGGCGTTCGGATGGTGAGGGGCCGATTAGAAATGGCCCTCGCCTCATCGTGAGGAGGTAGATAGGTAAATCCGCTACGGAATCCAAGCGATGGGGACAACGGCATTTATGTTCCGATAGTCATCTGAAGGACGTCCAAGAAAAACTTCTAGGGTTGAAGCTTCGTGACCGTACTAAAACTGACACAGGTAGGCGGGTCGAGTAGACCAAGGCGCTCGGGAGAACACTGGTTAAGGAACTCTGCAAAATGGCCCCGTAAGTTCGCGATAAGGGGTGCCCTCTGGGGTTTACGCTCTGGGGGGCCACAGTAAATCGGCTTCTGCGACTGTTTATCAAAAACACAGGACTCTGCTAACTCGTAAGAGGATGTATAGAGTCTGACGCCTGCCCGGTGCTGGTAGGTTAAGGAAGACAGTGAGTCCTTCGGGACGAAGCTGGCGACCGAAGCCCCAGTAAACGGCGGCCGTAACTATGACGGTCCTAAGGTAGCGAAGTTCCTTGTCGGGTAAGTTCCGACCTGCATGAAAGGCGTAACGACAGAAGCACTGTCTCAACCAGTGACCCGGTGAAATTGTAGTCGTGGTGAAGATGCCACGTACCCGCGGTTAGACGGAAAGACCCCGTGAACCTTTACTGTAGGCTGATATTGGGCTGTGATATGTCTTGTGTAGGATAGGTGGGAGGCTATGAGACCAGCACGCCAGTGCTGGTGGAGCCATCCTTGAAATACCACCCTGGTCATGTTTTAGTTCTAACGCTGATTCCCATGAATCTGGGCAGCGGACATTTTCAGCTGGGCAGTTTGACTGGGGCGGTCTCCTCCCAAAGAGTAACGGAGGAGTACAAAGGTACCCTCAGCCTGGTTGGCAATCAGGCATCGAGCGTAAAGGTAGAAGGGTGCTTAACTGCGAGACCCATCAGTCGAGCAGATACGAAAGTAGGTCTTAGTGATCCGGTGATTCCGTATGGAAGGGTCATCGCTCATCAGATAAAAGGTACTCCGGGGATAACAGGCTTATCGCTCCCGAGCGTCCATAGCGGCGGAGCGGTTTGGCACCTCGATGTCGGCTCATCACATCCTGGGGGTGGAGAAGCTCCCAAGGGTTTGGCTGTTCGCCAATGAAAGTGGTACGTGAGCTGGGTTCAGACCGTCGTGAGACAGGTCGGTCCCTATCTGCCGTGGGCGTTCGAAACTTGAGGAGATTCATCTTTAGTACGAGAGGATTTGGATGGACGAACCTCTGGTGTTCCAGTTGTCGCGCTAGCGGCACGGCTGGATAGCTAAGTTCGGAAAGGATAAACGCTGAAAGCATATAAGCGTGAAGCCCGCTCCGAGATAAGGTTTCGTTGGGCTATGCCCGAAAGTCCCCTGGAAGACGACCAGGTTGATAGGCTGGATGTGTAAGCACAGTAATGTGTTCAGCTAACCAGTACTAACGGACGAATGCTTGACCATATATATCAAACGCTTTTGCGTTCTGTTGGATGGAGCAAGCCAAGACGCGTAGAGACATAGAGTCTCATAAAAAAGAGAGTCGCTTTTGCTATTTGCTGAAACTAGTTGCTGATTAAGTGTCGGCGGATCTAACGGTTCCCGGCCCTTCTTCCGGTGAACATATCTGAAAGGTCACACCCGATCCATTCCGAACTCGGTAGTTAAGCTTTCGGAGCCGATGATAGTACTACAAGTGCGAAAGTAGGTATCGCCGGATTTTTTACC
>JAYYJN010000181.1:0-8671 GCA_036146215.1 Planctomycetota bacterium | reverse complement strand
CGGACTGTAGTGATGTGTTTTTTATCAAATTTATCTTTCCGCTATTGGTTTAAAAAATTCGCAAGCGCAGTTTTGTATTCCGGTTGCATTCTCTGTTTACCGGCAGTTTGTACCTCGACACAAAAAGAGGTTCAGCCGGTTGATTTTGAGCACGAAGTTTGGCCGATCCTGGTGCAGCATTGCATCGGTTGTCATGGACCAGAGGAGCAGCAAGGTCAGTTGCGACTCGATTCCAAAAAAGCAGCCATGCATGGGGGTGTTTCGGGGCGTCTGCTTGGTGAGTCATCGTCCGAGAGTTTGCTGTTTCACCGGCTGACAAGCGAGGATGCTGATGAGCGAATGCCGCTCGATCAAGATCCGCTCACTGAGGAGCAGATCGATAAGCTTGCGCGTTGGATTGATTCGGGTCACGAGTGGCCTGACCATGTGGGTGCCGAAGTTGCCCCGCCTGTGGCTCATTGGGCCTACAGCAAGCCATTGCTTTCTGCGATTCCTCTACCAGAGATTTCCCGGGGTAATGAGCCGATTAAGACGGAACATCCGATTGACGGTTTCATCCGCGAGCAACTGATTCAAGTGGGACTCTTCCCGAACCCGCCCGCAGAACCGGCTGTTCTGGTGCGGCGGTTGTACCTTGATCTCATCGGCTTGCCACCACCGATTGAGGTCGTTGCCGATTTTGTGAAAAATCCATCACCGCAAGCCTATCAACATTTGGTCGATCGCTTACTGGCCTCTCCTAGATTTGGTGAGAAATGGTCTCGGGATTGGCTCGATTTGGCCAGGTACAGCGATTCCAACGGGTATCAAGCGGATCAACTGCGCGATCTCTGGCCCTACCGGGACTGGGTGATCTCGGCCATGAACGCAGATATGCCCTTCGATCAATTCACGGTCGAACAACTTGCGGGGGATTTGCTGCAGGGGGCAACCGACGCACAAAAAATTGCCACCGGTTTTCACCGAACTCCAACCTGTAACATCGAGGCGGGAGTCGATCCGGAAGAAAATCGAACCAACCAGGTGATCGATCGGGTGAATACCACGGCAACGGTCTGGTTAGGGACCACCCTGGAATGTGCGCAATGCCACAATCACAAATATGATCCTTTTACGCAAAAAGATTACTACCGACTCTTCGCGTTTTTCAACAACACACCGATGGAAGTCGAAAATACTAAGCGAGATGGGATTCAATTTGATTTTTATGGTCCGCGGATGGAATTGGCTTCGACTCCTGCGATGCAGACGCAATGGAAAAAAGTAGATTCCGAAATCGAGCACGCTGAAGCCTCGCTGCGACAAGCACAACAAGATGCACTTGTACGCTTAAAGGATTGGGAGCAGCAGATTCTCTCTGGGGAGATTAAACCGAGTGATGTACTTACTAAGGCGATGATCCAAGAATTTAAAAAGTGGATTACTGCCAAAGATCGCGCACAGCGTGCTGCGGGAGAGCAGGAAAAGCTTAAGCAGGCGTTCTGGAAAACAGACCCAGTGGTTCGGAAGCATCGTCTTAAAGTCGATACACTTAAACGCGATCGAAAAAACCTTGAGCCTTCGACAACTTTAGTAATGCTTGAGATGGCATCACCGCGGACCACGCATATTTTTAAGCGTGGGAATTTTTTGACGCCGTCACGCCAAGTTTCACCGGGTGTGCCTGCGGCGCTGCATCCACTACCTGAAAATGCCCCTCCCGACCGACTGGGGTTAGCGCAATGGTTAATCGACAAAGAAAATCCACTCACTGCCCGCGTACGGATCAATCAAATCTGGGAAGAGATATTCGGTTTGGGTTTTGTTTCCTCGGGGGAAGACTTCGGTTTGCAGGGGGCTTCACCATCTCATCCGCACCTTTTGGATTGGCTCGCGGTGCAGTTTATGAAGGAAGATTGGTCGACCAAATGGTTGATCCGGCAGATCGTCACGTCCGCCACATATCAGCAATCATCCGTGCAGAGCCCAGCACATAAAAATCGTGATCCTAAGAATATTTTTCTCTCGCGTGGTCCACGATTTCGCTTGCCTGCGGAACTCATCCGTGATAATGGGTTGGCGATTTCAGATCTTCTTGAGCAGGAAATGGGAGGGCCGCCGATCTATCCTCCTCAGCCGCCAAGAATCTGGAGGCAAACCGGACGAGGCGAACCAATCTACCGCGTGAACGATGGTCCAGATCGTTACCGGCGGGGCGTCTATGTTGTTTGGCGACGGGTCGCCCCCTATCCGAGTTTTGTAAATTTCGATGCGCCTGACAGAACCCGATGTGTGGTGCAGCGTCCCACGACCAATACGCCACTGCAGGCTTTAACACTGCTGAATGACGAGGCGTTTTTGGAGATGGCTCGAGCTTTGGCAAATCGCATTCTTGAGGCGGATCTTGTGGATGATCGAGATCGGTTGCGACAAGCTTTTCGCCTGTGCGTGGCCCGCTCGCCGAGTGAAGAGGATCTTTCGATTTTACAAAGATTGTTGAATGATCAGCGAAAATCCCTACTATCCGTTCCGGAAGACGCGATGAAACTTGCCGACGCAGGTCGGAAAGAGTTAGCGAATCAATCCCCAGAAAATATCCGGGAGCGAGCGGCCTGGGTGTGTGTTGCCAACACCCTGCTAAATCTTGACGAGACGATTACCAAGGAATAGTAAGAAAATTTAAAATGGACGTTTCTGATCGAATCATCCGCTGCAATCGCCGTGCCCTGATGCAGCAAGGTCTGATGGGCATCGCCGGGGCAGCGTTGGGCACGCTTGTATCGCGCGATACTGGTGCGGGCGAATACGTTGGTGAGCAAAATAGAACGCAAGCCGATCACGCGCCACGTGTGCGAAACGTGATTTTCCTCCACATGGTGGGAGGGCCATCCCAGCTTGATCTTCTTTCATTCAAGCCGGAATTGCAGCGGCGTGACGGAGAAAAAATGCCGGATGCGCTTTGGGAAAATCTGCGTTTGGCGTTTGTGCGAAAACAACCCAATCTTTTCGGATCACCGTTTCAATTTCGACCACAAGGTCAGAGTGGAATTGAGCTTTCCGAATTACTGCCTCACCTAGGAACGGTTGCTGATGAATTGACACTGGTGCATTCAATGCATACGGAGCAGTTTAACCATGCTCCCGCGCAGTTGATGTTTCAAACCGGATTCGGTCAGTTTGGCCGCCCGAGCCTCGGCTCTTGGGTAAGTTACGGGTTGGGAAGTGAGAATGAAAATCTACCGAATTTCGTCGTGATGAATACGGGACAGATAGCGGGCGCGGGAAATAGCATGTGGGGAAGTGGTTTTTTACCGACTGTACACCAAGGAGTCGAGTTTCGCTCTCAGGGCGACCCGGTGCTTTACCTTTCAAATCCACCGGGCATCAATTCCGCTCGCCGGGAACGGATTTTGCAAAGTGTGCATGATCTTAACGCAGCCCACCTGCGAGATGTTGGTGATCCGGAAATTGCCACGCGGATGAGTCAGTATGAACTTGCGTTTCGCATGCAATCGGCTGTTCCGGAACTCATGGAGCTTGCTGATGAACCCCAATACATCCATGATCTTTATGGGACCAAACCGGGGGAGACCCGGTTTGCCAATAATTGCCTATTGGCTCGCAGACTGGTGGAGCGTGGAGTTCGCTTCGTCCAATTGAATGATCAAGGTTGGGATACCCATGGAAACATCAAAGGTGGTTTGCCTCGCAAGTGCCGTGAGGTGGACCAACCGATTGCCGCTCTAATTGCCGATTTGAAAGTTCGGGGACTGTTAGACGAAACACTTGTCGTCTTCGGTGCGGAATTTGGCAGGACGCCGATGATCCAGGATGGACAGGGGCAACTGGCCGGGCGTGATCATCATAAAGATGCGTTTACGGTCTGGTTTGCGGGTGGCGGGCTAAAAAAAGGTTTTACCTATGGAAAGACGGATGAACTCGGTTTTCACGTAACCGAGAATCCAATGCATGTGAATGATTTCCACGCCACGCTACTGCATCTTTTGGGATTGGATCACGAAAGGTTGACCTATCCCTATCAGGGTCGAAATTTCCGCCTGACAGATGTAGCCGGAAGAGTAGCCACCGAACTCTTTGCCTAGGAATTCTCGGGACGCAAATCGTAAATGAACAGGGCGCCATAGGTCTTTGCGATTTACCCGCTCTGCTACTTCGAGCCGACCATCTGTTTCTCTTTTTCCGCTTTGCGGTCCGCAAGTATTTTCTCCTGGATGTTTCCAGGCACTTGCCGGTAATGCGAAAATTCCATGCTGAAGGTACCCTGTCCCTGCGTCATGCTCCGCAGGTCTGTTGAATAACCGAAAGTTTCGGCCAGCGGTACTTCCGCAATGATCACTGCCGTATCGCCTGCCATGTCAGTGGAAGCGATAATCCCGCGACGACTGGTCAGTTCCCCAGTCACTGGACCCTGAAAGTCAGGAGGTACCTCTGCCTCCAGCTTCATTACCGGTTCCAGTAGCACGGGCTTGGCCTTGAGGAATGTTTCTTTAAAACAATTGCGACCGCATATTTGAAAGGCCATGTCACTGCTGTCCACCTCGTGGTATGACCCGTCTTCGAGTACCGTCATCACATTCACCACCGGATATTCTGCAACAGGCCCTTTGACCATCGCCGCGCGAAATCCTTTGTCTACCGCCGGGATATATTCTTTCGGGATCCGCCCACCGACGACTTTCTCTTCGAATACGTAGATCTCTTCCTCTTCTTCACTGAGTGGCTCTAAATAGCCCTTAATGTGTGCATACTGACCAGAACCACCAGTTTGTTTTTTGTGCTTGTAATCAAAATCGGCACGCCGGGTAGCGGTCTCACGATAACTAACCTTGGGTGCGCCGACGGAAACCTCACAATTATATTCCCGCTTCATCCGTTCGATATAAATCTCAAGGTGAAGCTCACCCATTCCGGCGATTACCGTTTCCCCGGTTTCCTCGTCCGTAGCGACATGAAAAGTGGGATCCTCCTTGCGAAATCTCTGCAGCGCTTTACCGAGGCGATCTCCTGCTTCGCGCGAGAGGGGCTCGACCGCCATTTTGATCACCGGTTCCGGAACAAAAATACTCTCGAGAGTACAATAACCCGCATCCTGGGCGTACGTGTCACCACTCGCTGCATCAATCCCCATGATGGCAACAATATCGCCCGCATATGCCTGATCGATTTCCTCGCGTTTGTCTGAGTGCATGCGCAAAATGCGGCTGAAACGCTGCTTGCGTCCGGTTCGCTGGTTAAAGTACTGCTGACCTTTCTCAATCTTTCCCTGGTAAATTCGCATAAAAGTAAGTTGGCCATAGGTATCATCCACCAGCTTGAATGCCATGCCGACAAATGGAGCCTCTATATCCACCGTGAGTGGAACTTTTTCCTCTGGGTTTTCGTGACCCATGGCTGTTTTTTCACGATCCATCGGGGCGGGCAGATAGCGAACAACCGCATCAAGCAAGGGTTGCACGCCTTTATTTCGGAAGGCGGTTCCCAGATAAACAGGCGTAAAGTCAAGATTTTGTACCGCACTTTTGGTGACTTGATGAATGAGTTCTTCAGGAATTTCCTCATCACTCAGAAGCAACTCCATGAGTTCATCGCTGTACATAGAGATCGCTTCGAGCATTTCCTGGCGAGCGGATTTTGCTTCTTCAATCATGTCGGGTGGGATTGCATCGGAGCGTATTTTTTCGCCATTGCTTCCATCAAAATAAAGTGCTTTCATCGTGGTCAGGTCCACAATCCCCTCGAAGTCTTCTTCAGCACCAATCGGAAGTTGCATCAGAACCGCATCGCAATGCATTTTTTCCCGTACCTGCTCAACGACCCGTTTTGGATCTGAGCCGGTTCGGTCCATTTTATTGATGAATGCCAATCGTGGCACACGGTACCTTTTCATCTGTCGATCCACGGTGAGCGACTGCGATTGAACACCGCCCACCGCGCACAGCACGAGGACCGCCCCATCAAGAACTCGAAGGCTTCGCTCAACCTCTACGGTGAAGTCAACGTGTCCCGGTGTGTCAATCAGATTGATCTGATGGTTTTCCCATTCCACCTGCGTTGCCGCACTGGTAATCGTGATTCCGCGCTCTTTCTCCAATTCCATATGATCCATTGTTGCGCCGTCACCCTCTCCTCGAACTTCCTGAACGCGATGAATCCGGCCCGCGTAAAATAGAATGCGTTCACTGAGGGTGGTTTTTCCGGAGTCAATATGAGCGGAAATGCCAATGTTGCGAAGTTTTTTAGCATCCATGGTAAGGTACTGCAGTTTTATGATGTCTCTGAAGGTGTAAACGTTTTTATCTAAAGCTTGGTTTCCCGATTCATTCCCAACCCGATGCCTGCCCTAGCCCTCTCGGCAATAAGCAGCACCACCAGTAGTGAACCATCAGATACGCCCGGCGGGCATCTTCCTCTGCCGACCAGAAGGCGACAGCGGGAACCCCAAACTGCGTGGCAGGAATGGAATTTAATATGCTAAATTTTCGGGCCATTTGGTGCTAGGCCGAATCGGTCCATTCATCAAAATTAAACGGTTTTCTACCCACCAATGACTTGGTCCTTTCAGCCGGCATGAAGGCCAAAAATACCTTATTTTTTTCGATCTTTTCCAGTTTTTATCACCAGGCGTTGCTTTTCACCAGATCGTTTCTGATTACACATCTTGTCGCAGTCTGTCTCAATCCAGCAGGACTACTTTGCCTTGAAATGCCTTCACTACAAAGACGCCAAGGTTACTCACTAGGTGTGCCGCAACGCAGGGAATGAGCGAGCGAAATCGATTCAGGCGAAATAGTCGCACGTAGTAAAACCACAGCGAATTCATAAATAAGACGCATGTTGAAAAAATTGGTTGCACATTGAGCGTTCCATCATCACGGTAAATATTAAGACCAATCCATTTCCAGAAGAGCCAGGGAGGCTGATTTTCGGGGACGTTGTACGACCAGAGGTAGGGATGAATCAAAGCAAACAGGACAGAAATCCCAAAGACACTGGCATAGAGGCGCCACTTTCCATGGCGATCGAAAAAAAGAAAACCACGGAAAATAAGCTCTTCGACAAAAGCCGCCGCAAGCGTATAGATTCCTAGAAGAATCGACATAGTCGTCTGATCCTCTACCACGTCAAGTCGATATTCCCCCGCAACTTCGATTCCAAGAATACCTAAAGATCCGACGATCGCGATTGCGATGGCAGGCCAATGTGCAGGCGTCGAACCTGGTAGGCCGGCTTGGATACTTTCCGCAGAGATAGTCTTGCCTGCCGCCAGATCACGATCGATCTGTTGCGCGTTGTGGCGATAGTCTTCAAGCCAGAGGCGGAAGAAATAGGCCGCCAGTGCCAAGCCGCCGAGATAGAGAAAGGCATCGCTCATCGTTACCATTGACTATTGAATGCGTTCGGACCGATCGCTTTGGCGAGCAATCACTTCGGTCCGATGGGGGGCTTGCTGTGAGTATAGCTGTAACCGTTGTTTCAGGTCATACAACTCTCGACCAGTTGCTTTCCCAGTCGCCATTTCAATTGCCCGCTGCTGTTCGGTCACCGCATAATTGAATTGCCCAGCATTTGCGTGTGCCGCCGCCATGGTGTCAAGCAATCGAAAATTTTCTTCACCGTTTAGCTCGACGGCTTTTTTGGCGAATTGGAGGGAACGCTTGCGATCACGGAATCTCTCATCATCACAGGTCGCCATCATCCACGCAACACAACGAAAGGCCTCTGCGGACCGTGAGTCATTGCGGACAGCAGCCCGGTAGTCTGCCGCTGCACTATCATATTCGCCTTGGGCCAAACGCAGTTCACCGCGCTGGAGATATGCCTTGGTGAGCCGATCATCTAAGTCGATTGCGCGGTTTAGATCGGCCTCAGCAAGAGAAAATTTTCCTTGCAAGCGATATGCTTTACCTCGACCCGCATAAAATCCCGCGTCCTCGGCATCCAGCAAAATGGCCTGCGAATAATTTTCGATCGCAAGATCGGTTTTGCCTTGTTTCATGAAAACCTCTGCTCGATTAAACCAAGCATTTGCGTATTCGGGATGGAGCCGAATCGTTGCGGAAAAATCTTGTGCTGCCTCATCCAGTCGATCATTCATCGCGTAGCTCACACCGCGATTGTGCAGCGCTTTCCAATGTTTGAAATTCAATTCAACGGCGGTTTCAAATTGTGTGAGGGCGGCTGCTTCCTTACCTTGTGATGCAAAGTGCTCTCCCAGTCGATTATGTGACCAGCCTTTAAGCTTTTGCGCATAATTGCGATGTTCGGGGACAATGTCCCTCGAGGCGAGGGCCTTGTCGAGGTAATAGATCATTTCCGAGTAATCGCGGAGCGTCGTTGCCGTTGCGGCGATTTTTGAGGCAACCCCAATCAATTGCTTCGGGCTATGGGAATCCACAACCTCTCGAGGGGAAGGCGCCTCACTGAATGCCGACGTGAGCGATCCTAGATTTCCCAGAGATCCAAGCAGAAGGTAAAAAAGTATTTTCTTCATGCAAATCGACAGATCGTGTGTTTCAGGAAACTAACTCAGTAAAATGAAATTACGAATTGTGTTTTATTTTATGTCTCTTCCGCATGTGGACTCGTCATACGAAGCGGATCAAGCGCTTGCTTGAGCTCTGCTTCGGGCAGTACTTCCTGCTCTGTACAGAGTTCTCGGATTGTTTTTCCG
>JAYYJN010000180.1:0-16777 GCA_036146215.1 Planctomycetota bacterium | reverse complement strand
AAGCTTTCGAGCAGAGGACGCACTTCAGGACGAAAACAGGTGTCGGTGATGAATCGGCGGTGGCGTAAGTTCCCGGTTTTTCCCACAAAGTGGATGAGCATATTTTTTTTCGTGGTGATCGCCTGAGATTGGGCGGGACGATAATCAGTTTGCCACAGTCCAACGGCATCGTGATTCACTGCAGTCGCGTTTTGAGTCTTTACAAGTTGCTTCTCTGCCGCCACACAAGGAAACACAAAACTGAAAACAAGCATGAAACACGATGCATCTCGGAGGAGACCGCCAGAAAACGCAACCAAATCTCGAAAGTCACCGCTATCGTGGTCGCGGTTCAAGGACTCACTCACTGGAGTTCTTCTTTGAGCGTCGAAGCGTCGTTCGGCTGCACTCATAGATAACTTGCCACCGCGATGGTTGCCCCGAAACGCAACTTTCACGAACTCGCCACGCCGGGTGCCGGTAATTGAGAACGGCCCATTAGATAGGTATCTACAGCTCGAGCCGCCCCGCGACCCTCGTTGATCGCCCAGACAACCAGGGACTGACCTCGGCGACAATCGCCCGCCGCGAATACTCCTTCACAGCTTGTTGCAAACGAGCCATGCTCGGCTGCAAACGTTTCCCAATTTCCTCGCGGATTCTGCATCTCCAGCGATAGCATTTCCCCGATTCCTTTTTCCGGCCCCACAAAACCAGTCGCCAGAAGCACAAGGTCCGCTGGCCAATCCCGCTCGCTTCCTTGAACCTCTCGAAACGGAGCGCGTTCGCCCGGTTGACTCCAGTCAACCTCCACCGTGCGGACGGCTGCAACACGACCCGCTCCATCATCGACAAACGCTTTAGTGAGTACGTGATATTTTCTCGGATCCTCACCGAAGCGGGCTGTGGTTTCGGCATGCGAGTAATCGATGCGAAAGACCCGCGGCCACTCTGGCCAGGGGTTATTGTTCGCACGGGTTTCTGGAGGGCGATCAAGCAACTCGAAATTCACCACACTGGCGCAACCCTGCCGCAGCGAGGTCCCGATGCAGTCTGCACCGGTGTCACCACCCCCGATGACTACAACATGCCGATCGGCTGCTGAAAGGAACGCACCATCTTGCAACTGCGAGTCGAGTAGGCTTTTCGTATTTCGGGTCAAAAAATCCATCGCTAGATGGATTCCCGACAACTCGCGGCCGGGACATCCGGCCGTGGGATCGAATGGTCGTGTCGCCCCGGTCGCAAGCACCACCGCATCGAACTCGTCCTGCAGCGTGGCGGGATCAATGTACTCGATCTTTTGACCACGCTCTTCAAGAATCCGGTTCACATGTCCATCTGGAAAATCCTCCACGCGGCCAATCTGCGTCAGGGGCATAAACCGAATACCCTCTTCGCGGAGCAGATCAATCCGACGCTCAACGACCTGTTTGTCGAGCTTCATATTCGGGATCCCATACATCAGCAAGCCGCCAATGCGATCGGACCGTTCGTAGACCGTGACGTGGTGACCTACCTTATTCAGTTGTGCCGCAGCGGCCAGACCGGCCGGCCCCGACCCGACAATGGCAACCCTCTTTCCGGTCCGCTCTTGCGGCGGTCGAGCTACTATCCATCCCTCGGCAAAGCCACGATCAATAATTGCATTTTCAATGTTTTTGATTGTCACCGGCGGCTCGATGATCCCCAGCACACAGGCACCCTCACACGGCGCCGGGCAGGTTCTGCCAGTGAACTCGGGAAAATTGTTCGTCTTGTGCAGTCGATCCAATGCCTCGCGCCAGCGACCGCGATACACTAAATCATTCCACTCGGGAATCAGGTTATCGATTGGGCAACCGGTCGTAGACTGACAAAACGGGACGCCGCAATCCATGCAACGTGCGCCCTGCGTCTTGCAGTGGCCTACGTCCGCACCGGTGTAGATTTCAAGAAAATCATCCAATCGCGCAAGAGGGTCACGGTAAGGAACCGTCTCCCGAGCAAATTCTTTAAATCCAGTCGGATTTCCCATTACAATCAACCATGTGGTGAAGTGTGTTGTTGCTCAGCCTGCTGCGCCTGAAGAACCCGCTTGTAGTCGGTCGGCATGACTTTCACGAACTTGTCAACCGATTCACTCCAGCGTTTCAGAATCTTCCGGGCCACGTCCGAACCGGTCAATTCATGATGTCGAGTGATCCAGCGCCTCAAGGTTTCATCTTCGACTTCTCCTTCTACCTGCTCAAGTTCGACCATGCCGAGATTGCAATTCGCAAGTAGTGCACCCTCCGGATCCCACACATAAGCAATGCCGCCACTCATTCCGGCAGCGAAATTTCGACCCACCGGCCCCAGAATAACCACCCGGCCGCCTGTCATGTATTCGCACCCATGATCACCCACACCTTCGATCACCGCGAGCGCGCCGCTATTACGCACGCAAAATCGCTCCGCTGCCCGTCCCCGGAAAAAAGCTTCACCGCGAGTGGCACCATAGAGCACGACATTCCCGACAATAATATTCTCTTCCGCAGTAAATGAACTTTCCGGCGGAGGATAGACAACCAATCGACCGCCCGAGAGGCCCTTGCCGACGTAATTATTCGCATCGCCAACAAGCTCCAGCGTGACTCCCTTGGACAAAAACGCACCAAAACTTTCTCCTGCCGATCCATGCATTTCAAAATGGATCGTACCGTCTGCCAATCCCTCCTCGCCATAACGCTTTGCAATTTCATGGCTCAGGATCGTGCCGACGGTACGGTTGATGTTGACGATCTCCACTTTTTCACGAACCGCTTCTTGTCTCTCAAGTGCCGGAAGTGCCAGATCGATCAATCGGGTCCGATCGAGTGAAAACTCTAAACCATGCTCCTGACTTCGGGTGCAGACCACGTCTACATTCTCATGTGGCGGACGAGCAGGTGCAAGTAACTCGGTCAAATCAAGCCCATCGGTCTTCCAATGCTCGATGGCTGCTGTACCGTCGATACAATCAGTCCGCCCGACCATCGCGTCAATCGAGCGAAAACCGAGTTCGGCCATGATGGATCGCGCCTCCTCGGCGACCATGAACAGGAAGTTGACAACGTAGTCCGGTTGTCCCGAAAACTTTGCTCGCAGTTCGGGGTCTTGTGTCGCAATTCCCACCGGGCAGGTATTCAAATGACACTTACGCATCATGATGCAACCGAGCGTGATCAGGGGTGCTGTGCTGAAGCCAAATTCCTCGGCTCCAAGCATGGCCGCAATTACCACGTCACGGCCCGTTTTGAGGCCCCCATCGGTTTGCAAAACGACACGGCTTCGAAGATCGTTCAGCACCAGTGTCTGATGCGTCTCCGCGATGCCCAACTCCCACGGCAATCCAGCATGCTTGATGCTTGTCAGGGGAGAAGCGCCGGTTCCGCCAGAATCACCTGAAATCAAAATGTGATCGGCAAATCCTTTGGAAACACCCGCAGCAATCGTGCCGACTCCCACTTCAGAGACGAGCTTCACGCTGACGCGGGCATCGGGATTGGCATTCTTGAGATCATGAATGAGTTGCTTGAGATCCTCGATCGAATAAATGTCGTGGTGGGGTGGTGGGCTGATCAAACCGACGCCCGGAGTCGAGTACCGAATCCGCGCAATTGTTTCGTCGACTTTCCGACCCGGTAATTCACCTCCTTCGCCAGGCTTTGCGCCTTGCGAAATTTTGATTTGCAACTCGTCCGCATTGGTTAAATAGGAGGCCGTCACACCGAACCGACCCGAAGCGATCTGCTTGATGGCTGACCGCCGAGAGTCTCCGTTGGGAAGCGGCTCAAATCGAGCCGGGTCTTCACCTCCCTCGCCCGTATTGCTCTTGCCGCCAAGCCGATTCATCGCAATGGCCAGCGTTTCGTGAGATTCGGTAGAAATCGAGCCGAAACTCATTGCACCTGTGCAGAAGCGTTTGACAATCTCAACAGCTGGCTGAACCTCATCCAAAGGGATGGCCGGTTCAACCGACCGAAATTGCATCAAGCCTCGTAAAGTGCACCGCGCCTGATTGACCTGATTCATATGCGATGCATAGCGATCATAGGCATTTGGGTCGTTGGCCCTGGCCGCCATTTGAAGATCAGAAATGGCTTTGGGATCCCAGGCATGACGTTCGCCCTCGGCACGCCAATGGAATTCACCCGGATTCGGCAGCGCAGTGACCGCCGCGTCGGGGAGCGTGAGACTGCGATACCCCAAGTCATGCCGTCGTATTGTTTCCTCCGCAAGCACCGCGAAGTCGACCCCTTGGATTCGACTCGGTGTACCGACAAAGCAGCGGTCAATTACCTCATCGCGAAGGCCGATTGCTTCAAAGATTTGTGCTCCCTTATAGCTTTGCAGCGTAGAAATACCCATTTTAGCCATTACCTTTAGCATGCCCTTGGCAACGCCTTTGCGATAGGCCGTCACCAAATTGCGGTCCTCTCGCGTCAGTCCTCTCGGATGGCGGATCGCTGCATCGTCGGTCGCCTCCACTCCGGCAGGAGGTTCAATTAATCCTTCCCTGCGACACTGCCATAGGGCCTCAAACGCCAAGTACGGATTGATGCCATCGGCACCGTAGCCAATTAACAGACAGTGATGATGGACTTCGCGGGCTTCTCCTGTCTCGACCACGATGCCAATCCGTGTTCGTTGCGCCTTGCGGACCAAATGATGATGAACAGCACCGGTCGCCAGAAGCGCGCTGACCGGAACGCGCCCGGCCGACATCTCTCGATCGGAAAGGATGATGATACTCATTCCCGCCTCGATCGCTTCTTCCGCTTCCCGACAAATGCGATCGAGCGCGGCGGTCAGCCCTTGGGGCCCTTCAGACCGCGGCCAGGTAATGTCGATCTGCTGAGCCCTCCATCCACGGTGATCCATTTCTCTCATGCCTGCCAACTGCTCATTTGAGAGAATTGGATGTGGCACCCGCAGGCGGTGACAATGTTCCTCAGAGGTCTCAAGTAAATTTCGCTCCGGACCGATTGCACACTCCAGAGACATTACAACCTCTTCTCGGATCGAATCGATAGCCGGGTTAGTGACCTGAGCGAAGAGTTGTTTGAAATAATCGTAGAGCATTCGAGGTTGGTCACTCAAACACGCGAGCGCCGAATCGTTACCCATCGAACCGACCGGGTCGCGCAACTCTCGAATCAGCGGGAGCAGCATGAATTTGAGCGTTTCAATCGTGTAACCGAAGGCCCGCATTCTCGGAACCAATGTCTCCTCATCCAAACCTTGGGCATGTTTGGGATCTAGTTCGTCCAGTTCCATTCGCTGGTGTCGCAACCACTCACCGTAGGGCCGGAGTCGCGAGTATTTGTGCTTAAGCTCGTCGTCAGAGATCAGCCTGCCCCGTTCAAAATCGACGAGAAACATGCGTCCGGGCTGCAAGCGACCCTTAACTTTGACATTTTTGGGTTCCACCGGAAGCACGCCGACTTCGCTCGCCATGATCACGCGGTCGTCGTGTGTGAGGTAATAGCGGGATGGCCTGAGTCCGTTGCGATCGAGTACTGCACCGATGTATTTGCCATCGGTAAATGCGATCGAGGCAGGCCCATCCCAAGGTTCCATCAAACAGGAGTGATATTCGTAAAAATTACGCTTATCAACGGGCATCGATTCGTGATTCTGCCACGCCTCGGGAACCATCATCATGACGGCTTCCTGCAGGGTTCGTCCGGTCATCAGCAAAAACTCGAGTACGTTGTCAAAGTTCCCCGAATCACTGCAATCAGGCTCACAAACCGGAAACAGCTTCTCTATTTGATCCCCGAAAAGTGGGGATGTCATCACACCTTCGCGAGCACGCATCCAATTCATATTGCCCCGAAGCGTGTTGATCTCACCGTTATGGCTCATGAATCGGCAGGGCTGGGCACGATCCCACGAGGGGAACGTGTTGGTCGAAAATCGGGAGTGGACCATGGCAAGGTGACTCGTGTATCGCGGGTCGGCAAGATCCGGATAGTAGAGAATCAGCTGTTCGGTCGAGAGCATCCCCTTGTAGATGATCACTTTGGTTGAAAGAGAACAGACATAAAACATGAGTCGTTGTACGAGCGACCGATCCGACCGCAACCGATGACTCGCCTGCTTCCGGATGAGGTATAGCTTGCGTTCGAAAGCATCGTCAACAAGACCATCGGCAGCCCCAATCACAAGCTGCTCAATCACTGGCTCAGCCAGACGAGCCGTGGGGCCGATGTCTGCTTTCTCCGTTTCTGTGGGAACCGGCCGCCAGCCCAGCATTTGCTGACCGTGCTCAAGCACGACTTCTTCAATCACCTTCTTACAGGTTGCACGTTCGTTTTCCGCCTGTGGCAGAAAAACATTTCCTGCTGCAAATTGACCTGCGGGTGGCAAGTCGATGCCCAGATCAATTTTTATGACCTCACGCAAGAATTCGTGTGGCAGAGCAGTTAAAATCCCCGCTCCATCGCCAGTGTTTGCCTCACATCCGCACGCACCGCGATGATCCATGTTGCGGAGAATCTCCTCCGCATCAAGGATAATTTGATGGCTGCGTTTGCCTTTGACGTGCGCAATAAAACCCACGCCGCAGGCGTCATGCTCATACTCCGGGTCATACAGACCCTGCTTGGCGGGCAATTGCATCGCATGCTCCGCCGGATTTGCTGATGATTTATTCGTGCCTGTCAAACCTTGCTCCTGGTTGGCTCGCCTACGTCAATTACACGTGCGACTGCAGTAGGATCGCCCTCAGCCGTCATGCTTGCGGCACCAAGCAACCATCTCGTCAACCGACATGTTTTCACGGTCGACCGCCTCGACCGCGGCGTCTTCGGCAGTCACTGTGTCTTCGTCAGTTGCCTCATCGGTCATGGAATCCGCCTCTGCCGCATCCGCATCGATCGCGGCTAAATCTTCTTCATCTTCGTCAGCAACTTCCGCTGCCTGACTCTTGCCTGCCGGAGTCGACCCGGCATTGCCACGTGCGGCAGCCAGTTTCTCAGCGATGCTCATCTCTTTAGAAGCCGCCGGTTCCCCCGAGGGCTTCGCCCCCGAGTCCTGCATTCGGGCCATCTCGAGGGGAGAGAGTTTTTTATCTGCCGCTTTGGCCGCCGGCGACGATTTTGCTGCCGATTTCTTTGCCGCGGGACGATCTGCTTTAGCTGGCTTTTTTTCTTTTGGCGGCGGACGATCGATCACCTTCAAAAAATCGACATCGATGTCAAACCAACCGATATTGGAATAGTGGTCAAATTCGACCAAAGCTCGACCATTCATGTTGACTGTTTTTACACGACCGGTCTGCCCCTTGAACCGCGCAAGCTCCGCGCAACGGTCATCGACCAGCACAAACTTATCCGTATAGTCGCGCTTGAGCTTTTCTATATGTTCAAAAACAGTCATGATCAGTCCTCCGACACTGTCATAGGTTTATGACCTTATTTTCTCAATTTAACCGCCTCAAAACAAGGTCCGCACACGCCCGACTTTCCGTTGAGTATAAAATGGCCCCACGCGACAACGGACACACATGATTCTGCAATTTCAATTGCCTTCCAGTTCCACTATCCTGTGTCCATCGCCTGTCTGTTGGACGGTGCGTCGCGGACGGTGGATGTCGTTTAGCACAACTTCGAACCGTAATTTCAAAGAAAAACGCTCAAGGGACAGGCCATGGCCGCGCAAAAACGCATTCTGGTCACCGGAGGTGCCGGATTTTTGGGCGCTTTCTTGTGCGAACGGATGGTGGCCGAAGGGCACGATGTCATCTGCTTGGACAATTTTTTCACCAGCCAAAAAAGCAATATTGTCGACCTGCTGGAGCAACCCAATTTCGAATTTGTCCGTCACGACATCACCCATCCGATATGGCTCGAGGTGGACGAGATTTACAATTTAGCGTGTCCGGCGGCACCCGGTCACTATCAGTTTAACCCGATCAAAACGCTGAAGACTTCCGTACTCGGAGCAATCAATGCACTGGGAATTGCCAAGCGGTGCCACGCAAAAATTTTGCAAGCTTCCACCAGCGAAGTTTATGGCGACCCCGAAATACATCCCCAACCCGAATCGTATCGTGGTTCGGTTAATCCGGTAGGACCACGAGCCTGCTACGACGAAGGCAAACGCGCTGCTGAAACCCTGTTCATGGAATATCATCGCATGAACAGGGTGAATGTTCGTATCGTTCGCATTTTCAATACATACGGGCCTCGAATGCACCCCTACGATGGCAGAGTCGTATCCAATTTCATCGGACAGGCAATACGGGGAGAGGACATTACCGTATTTGGCGATGGTAGCCAGACACGGTCGTTCTGTTATCGCGACGACTTAATTGAGGGTTTAGTGCGAATGATGAATGGACCGGATGATTTTATCGGACCGGTCAATCTGGGCAACGCAGGAGAGTTCACGGTGCTTGAACTGGCAGAGCTCATTGTCGAGATGACCGGCAGCAAATCTGGAATTGTGCACAAGGAACTTCCGGCCGACGATCCACTCCGTCGGCAGCCCGATGCAACGCTTGCCCAAGAAAAGTTAGGCTGGAAGCCGGTAGTCTCCCTCAGGGAGGGGCTGGAAAAAACAATCGCGTGGTTTCAGCAGATCGACTGGGCCGATTATCGCCCCCCCACGCCAAACTTCTGAGTCCTCCTCAATTGCTCGAATGCTCGCCACCTTTGCGCAGGCGGTATCCCTTCTGCAATCGGAACCTTAAAGGCAACTAATGATGCCCCCAAGTTGGCAATTTGAAAGGGCGATTCATTGTCTCGGGCCAAGAAACACAGTACGCTAAGGGAGGAGGGTCGCAAAAGGAAACACTCTGTTTTCTGTACGAACTTGCCCTTCACTTACTAGTCCCAACGTAGCGATTACTGTAGCGCGAACGGATGGGCAGGAGAGGCAATGTCTGGCGAATCTACATCGGTTGATGCACAGTATGTCCAAGCGACCAAGCAGCAAGTCCGCAATATGGTTGCGGAAATTGCTCAGTTGGCCAAATCGGACGCCGATGCATCACAATTTTATGAGGCACTACTTACGCGCGCAGTCTCAGCGCTTGTAGCAACCGGCGGTGCGATCTGGATGCTCGATGAAGAGCAACGCCTGCAACTCAAATATCAAATCAATTTACAAGGCACAGGCTTAGCGGAGAGCGAAGAAGCCCAACGTAAACATCATCGCCTGCTGCAACACAGTTTGACCAAGTCGGAAGGCATGCTCGTTGCACCTCAATCAGGAGGCCAAGGCGAAGAGGAGGGCGCTAATCCCACCGATTGGCTACTTGTACTCGGACCCGTGATGAGCGACCGGGCAGTGCGTGGTGTAATAGAAATTTTCCAACGACCCGGTGCTGGCCCGGTAACGCAACGGGGTTATTTAAGATTTCTGCTGCAACTTTGTGAGTTGGCGGGTAACTATCTTGCGTCTCAAAAACTCCGCAGCTTTGAGGATCGCCAGACGCTCTGGGGTCAACTGGAGCACTTTACCAAAGCGGTGCATGCGAGTCTCGACCCGCTTCGCACGGCTTATACGGTGGTCAATGAGGGGCGGCGATTGATTGAGTGCGATCGTGTTAGTTTGGCCATCGCGCGGGGTCGTAAATGCCGAATTGAGGCAATCAGCCATCAAGACACAATCGATCGACGCTCGAACATCGCCGTATTGCTTTCTCAACTTGCGACGCGTGTGGTCGCCACCGGCGAACCGCTCTGGTATGCCGGGAACACGGAAGATATGCCACCCCAGGTGGAAGAGGCCATTCACCATTACGTTGACGAATCACACGCCAAAGTGGTTGGGGTGCTGCCGCTTCTAAAACCGGCCGAAGAAAAACCGGAAGCCGAAGAAGACGATCCCGAACCCGAGGACACCGTGGTTGGAGCAATTATTGTCGAACAATTCGACCAGTCGAGCTTGACCGATCGCGTCCGCAAACGGGTCGATGTCGTCAAAGATCATGCCGCCTCGGCCATGACCAATGCCCTGGAACACGACGGTATTTTTCTGATGCCCCTCTGGAGAACAATCGGAAAGTATCGCTGGATCGTGCAGGCTAAAACGCTTCCCAAAACAGTCACGATCGCTGCGTTGATCGGGTTGCTGATCCTGGGGCTGATTGTGATTCCCATCGACTTTGAAATTGAAGCGCGCGGGCAACTGCAACCGGCCGATCGACAAGATATTTTTGTTGAAGAGGGTGGCTTGATTGACAAAATATATCCGGAAATCCAGCACGGAAGTCGGGTCGAAAAAGGGCAACCCCTGCTGAAGCTGAGCAGCCTCGACCTGGAAGGACAACTGACTGACATTCAAGGGCAACTTAATGCGACCGGCGAACAGATGCGATGGATCAATAACTCGCTGGCCGGTGGCACGGATGATCTTCCACTCAGCGAGCGGCATCGTCTTCGTGGTCAACTAATGCAACTCAAAAAAACATCCCAATCATTGCGGAAACAATTGGATGTGCTAAATGAAAAGGAAAAACGCCTGATCATCAAAAGCCCGATTAGCGGGGAAATTGTAACTTGGGATGTCCGCCAACGCCTGTACGGCCGAACGGTGGAACCGGGTCAGATCGTATTGAGTGTCGCCCAACCGGAAAACGACTGGGAATTGGAACTGGAGGTCCCCGACGACAAAATCGGCTTCATCTCAGAGCGTGAAGTAGAGCTCGCGGCAGAACAACCTCCACAAACAATTCCAGTAGCGTACATCCTGGCAACCGAGCCGGACCACGAGATGGAGGGCACGGTCAAAGAAATCCAACAAACTGCAGAAGTCCGGGAAGATCAGGACAACACGGTACTCATTCTGGTGAACATTGATCGCGACTCGATCGATCCGCAGCAGTTGCGGATGGGGACGAGCGTGACGGGCAAACTGGATTGTGGTCGTCGTTCAATCGGTTTTGTACTTTTCCACGACCTGATTGCCTGGATTCAAACCAAAATATTGTTCCGGCTGTAAGTGACCGCTTGTTACCGATAGCTCGAAACATTTTTCATTGGGAGAAACTCTGATGATCCAACGCACCACCCATGCTTGCAGTGTAAAATCATGGCCCGGTCAGTTCTGCATTGCAGTTGCAAGTTGCATCACCCTGTCCTCAGTCCTGGCGAATCCCTGCCCAGCGGAAGATATTGTGGTCGAAGATTGCTATGTGTCGCCCCTGAACGATGTCGATGTTCCAGCCGAAGCCCAAGGTGTCATTCGCGCCCTGGAGGTCGATGAGGGGCACACCGTGGTTGCCGGTGAAACTCTGGCAACGATCGATGATCGCGAGGCGCAGATCAACAAGGATTTGGCAAAAATTGAGCTGGAAAAGGCGGCCGAACAAGCGGCCAATGATGTCCGTATCCGTTATGCCAGGGAGGATGCCAAGGTTTCCGCATCGGAACTTGATGCCGCCAGAACCGCCAATCAGCGGCAACCGGGCACGTTCGGCGAGGCAGAGATGCGAAAAATGCGACTCCAACTTTCTCGCTCGACGCTCGGGATCGAACAGGCGGAACTGGATCAAAAAGATTACATCTATGCCCGGGAAAGCAACAAGGTGAAACTGAGGGCCGCTGAGGAAGAAATCGGGAGGCGGAATATTGAAGCCCCGTTTGACGGAGTGATTGTGGATATTCAAGCGCACAAGGGAGAGTGGGTCAATCCGGGCGACCCGTTACTGAGACTGGTTCAGATGGATCGTTTGAGTATTGATGGGTTTCTCAACGTCAAAGAGGACCGAGGGCGTGTCCAGAACGGAATGCCCGTGATTGCGACGGTCGATACTGGCGCCGAAAAATTTGAAACCCGGGGGAAAGTCTCATTCATCAGTCCACTCGTTCAGGCCGGGGGGAATTTCCGCGTCCGTGTGAAAGTCGAAAACACCAAAAAGAATGATCAGTGGGTGCTGCGTCCCGGGTTGCCCGCGACATTCCGTATTCCCGTGCAATAACTGATGGTCACACTCACCGACAGCCTCGTATCGGCCTCCTCGCGACCGCTGACTGTCCGTTGTCGGCCTGATTTGACGAGTCGCAAACAACTCTACCACGGCAGTCCTTACTGGATTGTCAAAGAACCGATCGGGTTGAATTATTTCCGCTTCCAGGAGGAAGAGTTTGCCATTCTGCAAATGCTCGATGGCAAAACGAGCCTGGACGAAATTAAAGAGAAATATGAAGCCCGATTTCCGCCGGGCAAGATCAGCGTGGAGGAAATTGCCCGCTTCGTTGGAAATCTGTTTCAGAGTGGCCTGCTGATGGCAGATGTGGAGGGACAGGGCAAGCAGTTGATCATTCGCAAGGAAGAGCGGCAACACAAGCAACTCATGGCAACCCTCTCCAACGTGCTGGCAATCCGCTTTAAGGGCATTGACCCGGAACGTTTGCTAAACTGGCTGCATCCGAAAACCCGATGGTTCTTCACCACAACCGCCGTCACGATCTGCCTCACTCTGGGCTTGGCTGCTTTGCTGCTGGTGGGAGTGCAGTGGGAAACATTCCAGGCCAAACTACCTTCATTCCACACATTTTTTGCCGGTAAAAACTGGATCTGGCTGGGGCTGACGCTCGCCATCACCAAGGTGCTCCATGAGTTCGGACACGGACTCTCCTGCAAACACTTCGGAGGCGAATGCCATGAAATGGGTGTGATGATACTTGTGCTCACCCCGTGCCTTTACTGCAATGTTTCAGATTCCTGGATGCTACCCAATAAATGGCATCGTGCTGCGATCGGTGCAGCTGGAATGTACGTGGAAGTGGTAATCGCCTCGTTGGCCACCTTCTGCTGGTGGTTTACCGAACCGAACACGATCATCAACCAGGTGTCGCTCAGCATCATGTTTGTCTGCTCGGTAAGCACGTTGTTGTTCAACGGCAATCCACTGTTGCGTTACGATGGCTATTACATTCTTTCCGATATTCTAGAAATCCCCAACCTGCGACAGAAATCAAGTTCGATTCTGAATCGCAAACTCGGTTCCATTTGTCTTGGCATTGAGGCAGCAGAAGATCCTTTCCTACCGCAGAAGAGACAGGGGCTGTTTGCCCTGTATAGCATCGCGGCAGTGGTTTACCGCTGGTTGATCGTCTTTGGCATTGTCTTTTTCCTTTACAAGGTTTTTGAGGGAACCGGTTTTGAAATCATCGGTCAGCTGATCGCTACCTTTTCGCTTTATGGCCTTATCATTCAGCCAATCTGGAAGCTCGGAAAATACTTATCGGTTCCCGGGAGGATCCAAAGCATGAAAACCCCCAATCTTCTTGGCACGCTGGGAGTCATCGCAGTTCTGTTAGCGATTTTTCTTTTCGTACCACTACCCCATCACGTCATCTGCCCGTTGGAAATACAGCCTCATCAGGCGGCACGGGTCTATGTGGAGGTGCCCGGGATTTTGACAAAAACGTACGTCCAATCGGGCTCGATCGTGGCAAAAGGCGCCAAACTTGCCGAACTCAATAATCTCGATATCACCCTTGAAACGGTGCGACTTGAGGGGGAACTCTCAGTGCTTAAAGAAGAAATAGCGCACCTCCATTTCGAACGAAATCAAACGCGGGGTGAAGCTGCACGTCGAGCGAACAACGAGTTACTCGCCGCTGAAGAAAGAATGGCGAGCGCAAAAACAAGACTCGATCAGCAGCAAGAGGATTTGACGCGACTCACGCTCACCGCACCGCGAGCGGGTTACGTCTTTCCTCCCCCCTTCCGTTCGGGACAGGCCACGGTCGATGGGTTGCTTCCGACATGGTCCGGCACACCTCTGCAACACAAAAATGAGGGTGCTATGCTGCAAACCAGCGAGTTGTTTTGTCAGATCGGCGACCCGAAAGAGATGGAGGCCGTGCTGGCAATCAATGAGTCAAATCGCAATTTTGTCGCGCAGGGCCAGGCAGTGGAAATCATTATTAACCATCTTCCCGATCTCACCTTTGAGTCCACCATTGAACAGATCGCAACAACCGAGATGACCGAGCCACCTCGCAGGCTCACCGAGCGGGCCGGTGGAGAATTGCTTACGCAAACCGACACTACGGGTCGTGAACAGCTAATGAGTACGACCTACCAAGCGCGTGTGTTACTCAATGACCCGGAGCATCTACTCCGCGTGGGACTTCGAGGTCAGGCCAAAATTCATACCGCACCGCGTACCTTGGCAAGTCGATTGTGGAGGCTAATTACAGAGACTTTCAACTTCAAGCTTTGAAATCCTAGGGCGATAATTTAACGGCCAACGCGTAAAGTGCTGCATGGTTTTGGCGTGCTATTGCAGCAATTCCCGTGATCCATCCCGGGCCGACCGGTAAACGCTCAGAATCAGTTGCAACGTTTGTCGTGCCAGAATTGCCGATCCATGCTGGGGCGTCCGCCCGGTTCGGATCGACTCCACATAGTCGGCCAAGCATCGCTTGAGGCTTTCCTTCCGGTCGAGTGAAGTGGGGCTGTCGAGCAAAGTGCTGTCGTTTCCCATCGTATGCAAGCGCAAGGGCGCTTCGCGCGAAACAACCCACTCGAGTGTTGCCTCAGTTCCGGCAACAAATCCTAATCTCGGGTGTAACGGATCGGCGGTCAGGGTCCAGGCGTGCGACGCATTGATGCGGAGTGGCCCTTCATAGCCCACGGTATAAGACACAAAGTCCTCACCCTGCTCTGGCACGAACGTCCCATTTGCGGAAACATGAAGCTGTGCTGTTGAGGCATCAACCCATAAAGGTGCCGCTGTCTCGGCCAACCAATCGAGGTGCTTGTAGACCATGTGGTAACCGCCATCGATCAGCACACCGCCGCCTGCAAAATCAACGCGGGTCCGCCAACCGCCCTGCCGATAACTGGTCGCATGGGCTGCGTAATTATTTTCCACCAGCAGGAAGGGGCGGCCAACCGCGCCGGAGCGGATCACCTGACCGATCCGCTGCACAGATGGATCGTAAAGCTGATTCTGAATGACCAAAAATCGACAGCTCGCATCGTTGGCCGCTGCATGCAGATTGTCCCATTCATGGAGCGTAAGGCTACCAGGTTTTTCGCAGATCACGTGTTTTCCGGCCGCGATCGCAGCGATGGCCACAGGGTAATGTAAGTGGTGTGGCACGACGATATCGACCAAATCAATATCGGAGCGAAGGAGTGCGTCTTGCCAACTCCCAACGAATACTCGGATGTTAGGGTAGTCCGCGGCCACAGCCTCAACCGCCAGTCGGTTCCGCCCGACAAGCGTGATTCCGTCCACAGACTGTACCGCACCAAGTGCATCCAAGTGGACGCGTGACCATTTTCCGCTGCCGATGACGAGCACATGCATGGCCAATCCTTTGGTACTACCGACACCGAGCGACACCGAGCGACACCAAACGCGAGAAATTGTTGCAACAATTATTCCAGTCGTTTGCGTACAAAGTCGTGGCCGACCGCGCGAAATCGACCCCAGTCGCCACTTCCCGCCCGATCGTCCGGCAACGCCCGAAGTGCGGCGGCGACACCCTCAAGTTGATCAACCTCTATCCAACGAAAGCCTGAGATACCCTCTGACTCATCCTCCGCAACCGGTTCCCCCTCCACATCGGGCACTTCGAAAACAAAAGAGACAAAGTGCACATCTTGCACCGGTGCATCCGAATCCGTGGCGTGAAACCTGTATTGAATCACCCCGAGAAACCGCTCATTCTGCACATCAAACTGTGTTTCTTCATGGACTTCGCGTCGCAGCGAGTTCGGCACCGGTTCGCCCCAAGCGATGCCCCCGCCAGGAATTCGGTACAAGTCGGGGGGGTATTTATGTTTGGTATGAAGCAGAAGCTTCCCAGATTTGCGGCGAAGCACGAACAGAATTTCGCCTCGCCGATTTTTGAAGGCCTTCCGATAAAATCGCACTGACCGCGGCGACATCTCTAATTGGACATCGTCAACGGGGAACTTTCCATAGCGGTTTTCGAGTGTTTCCAGCTCTTCAGCAGCGACGCAGTGGTCGTTCTCCTTAGGCATTAACGGGGACCTTTCTTTCCTTGGCGATCGACAAAAAAGAAGTAAAACCCGGTAGGAACACCGTGTTTAATCGATCATTGTTCGCCCTGACAGGGGATTCGCCCGATTCATCACCTCTGAACCCGAACGATCGACCATCGGCCCGCTATGGAGCACTAACTAACAGCCCCCCCAATGGCACCCCTGGCACCCCGGTAGTCGGCTCAATTTGGCTTGAGGTTCGACCCGATGCGGGTTGTGCGGTTAACACCCGTTTTATTTTGAAACTCTTACCTGCGACCCCTTTACAGAATGCCGTAAGACTCATAAATTCAACCGTTTAGCAGAATTCCAATCCTCTTGGTTGGTCGCAGAACGAGCGGCAAACAGGCGGGGTTCGGTCGTCGTAAGTGATTCCTCACAGTGTTGTACGATCGAAGGAAAGTTGATTGGAGACAGGCGGACGGGGCAACCACCGTTCTACTTTCATGGTGAGTGGTGATTGGTTCGGTGGTTGGTCTGCACGATTGCATGTTTGATCGACAAACATAAAAACACGGAAAACAAAAACAGTAGAAACGGAAACGGGAAGCAGCGTGGCAAAGTCCCAAGAAATCATTCGCATCCGGATGGAGGCCTATGACCACTCGGTCCTAGATCAAAGTGCGGTCGAAATTGTCGACACGGCAAAACGGACGAACTCGGAGGTACATGGCCCGATTCCTCTGCCCACGCGCATTGAGCGGTACACGGTTATATCAGGACCGCACGTGCACAAAAAATCACGACAACAATTTGAGATTCGAACGCATAAGCGATTGATCGACATTGTGGAAGCGACGGCAAAAACGAT
>JAYYJN010000179.1:0-3447 GCA_036146215.1 Planctomycetota bacterium | reverse complement strand
ACTGCCTTGGCGGCAATCTCTGGATGACGCGTTTCGAGTGGCCACCAATACCCCAGGAAGGGGTCGCGGTTATCGGGGTTGGTCCAATTCGAGAGTAAACTGATCGCTTCAAGACGCAGCGACTCACTCGCAGCTGGATTTGAAGCGAGGCGAGCGATGGCATTTGCACGCTCTGGTGTGCCTAGTCGATAGTTGGCCACCAGGGCGCGTCGCAAAATTGGCTCGGCTCGGGACACGTTGTTCACTTGTTCGGCGAGGATAGGCCACGCCGCGCGGATTGGGGTGTCGTAAATCGCGCGGGCCGCCTCGATCGGCAAGGGCTGCTCTGGATCATCCAGAAAACGGGCGACCCGCGAATCTCGGAGCCGGCGAATTGCCAGCAGCAGTGCCAAACGGACGGCGGCGGAGGGGTGTTCAGCTCGCTCGAGGAGCAGCTCTGGATCTTCAGCGGCGATCGTTGCGAGTGCCATCACCCCCGCATGACGAAGCATGGGGTCGGTATTGTTATTCTCTTCGAGCATGCCAATGATCGGTTCGAGCGAAGCGGCGGTTGCGAGGTGGCTAAGCGCGAGAGCCGCAAAATAACGTGTGCGAGAACTTGAGTCGGCGAGCATTTCTTCAAGGCGACTGCGGACTGGCAGTTCTAACTCACCGGCAAGTTCGGCAGCGCGGCCACGGACTTCCGGCTCCCGATCTGAAAGAGCTTCAACAATCGCAGTTTGTAATTTTTCATTTTCCGGCAGTTGTCGCGCCACCTGCCCCAGTCCCCAAATGGCGTGCAACCGTGGCATTAATTCTGCATCGCTCCGAAGCACGCTCAGCAGCGTTTGGTCTGCTACACGATCAGCCAATTCAAACTGCGCCCCCTGGCGAATCCGCTGATCGGGATGACCGAGCATTGCACCGAGTTCTTCTTCGGACAGATTGGAAAAACCTTGATTCAATAAACGCTTGGTTTGCTGCACGAGCGAGTCATCGACCATGGTCGGATCAAAAACACGATAGATTCGCCCCACTCCAACGCCATCCCAGCTTTTAACCCAGTCCGAAACATAGAGTGCTCCATCGGGCCCGAAGTCGACATCGGTAGTGAGCCCACCCCAAACCGGTTTCTCCAGACCTGAAGCGGTGAAGAATGCGCCCTTGGGCTCCACATGAAATGAGCGAACACCACTTCGTGCCGGATCACCACGAAAATCGCTGACAAAATATTTGTCGCGAAACTGCTCGCCCATTGCGGTACCCGGAAATACGGTTAGCCCGGCAGGCCCATCGGCAATGTTAGCGATCACCGGCAGTTGCGATGCGGGTGCGTTTTCACTGTAAGGCAACCACATTTTCTCTCGAAGCCAGGGGCCTGTCTTCATTTTATACTGGTAAGCGAATCGCCAGCCCGCGTCTCCGCCTGGCGCTAAAAAAGTCCAGCGGGAAATATCTCCGTAGTCTGAGTTGTTGTCGCAAGTGAATAGGTTCCCCAGCGAATCAAACACCAGTTCCTGTGGATTGCGTAGCCCGGTAACGACTTCCTGCAAACCAGATCCATCCGGCCAGCATCGGAGCACCCCGCCAGAGTCGGTGTTCTCGAGGTGCCCGTCTGCGGTGCGAACATTGTAGCCCCGGTCACCGATACTGAAGTAAAGTCGACCGTCCGGCCCCATGATCAGCCCGTGCATATCGTGTCCGCGAAAGGCGACATGGACGCCATAACCGGTGTGCAAACTTTCCCGCACATCGGCTTTATGGTCGCCATCCTTGTCTCGCAATTTCCAGAGATCGGGAATGCAGGTGTAGTAGACATCATCACCGACCGCTAACACTCCCGCACCAGCCCCCTGCACAAGTCCATTGAAACCTTCGACAAAGACGAAGGAACGATCCATTAAAAGGTCATCATCAGTATCGACAAGCAGACGAATTCGATCATCATATTTGGTGAATTCCTCGAGCGTTTTACCAAGATGCTTTTTATAAAATGCCTCACGATCTGCCACGGTGCGGGCCGCAAGATCGTCGTCCACCCAAAAGGAATACTGCCGGTTATCGACCACTCCGCGGTTCTGCCGATCCGACTCGCAGACGTAAATTTTCCCGGTCGGGTCAATCCAAAAACACACCGGATTGCGCATGAGTGGTTCTTGTGCAACCAACTCTGCCTTCAATCCTTCAGACAACTGCAATCGCTGCAGGGTCTGCTCTGCGGTGGGAATCGAATCTTCACCGACAATGATTGAGCAATTGCAGCTGAGAACTGCGAGAATCAGTAATACTTTTTTTTGCATGAATCAGCGGAGTGTGGTGTATCACGGTGAAGGAAACAAATCTTTGACATTCGTGAGCATTATATCCGTCAGAACCCGACCGCCCAACGACACCATTTCCCCAGCCACCAAAACTAATGGAATACCTGAATTATTGCCCTAGGGCAAATAGCGGATCAGCAGTTGTCGGCAAACCTGCATCATTGTCATCTAGTGAGTCGGCCAAAGTTTTGGCCGCACTCAATCATCGAGAAATTCGACGGCTCCGCTGTCCATATTATAGACCGCGCCAACGAGCTTGAGATCTCCTTGCTTCTCTAGGTCGATAAGCACTGGGCTCTGAGTGCGGATATTATGGATTGCATCGCGAACATTCTGCCGCGTTACTTTTCGAACAAACTCATCATCCGCACTTGTTCCCTTTCCGAACTGCTGCGTGACTTCCTTCACGGATGGTCGGATATTTTTGAGCATCGCTGTAAGATTGCCAAGTTTGACATTATCAATGGCTCCTTTGACTGCACCACAGTCATCGTGGCCCATCACCAGGATCAATTTGGCACCTGCCACCTTGCAGGCGAATTCCATGCCACCGAGCACGTCAACATTCACAAAATTTCCCGCGTTCCGCGTCACGAATATATCCCCGATACCACGATCAAAAACATCCTCAACAGCAACACGCGAGTCCACGCAGGAAAGCACGATCGCTTTGGGGAATTGTCCAAGGGCAGCTTTACGGACCTGTGCAGAATGATCGCGCAGAGTGAGCGTGCCCGCCATGAAGCGTTGGTTACCGGCTCGTAGCATCTCCAGCACTTGTTCGGGAGTAAGCGCCTGTTGCTCTGCTTGCGTCAGCACCCGTTCACGAAGGGGCTGAAGTTTCGAGACGTCAGTCGCCTCGTCTGCGATCGCTATGCTTGCAAAATAAGTCGCGACAAGCAGAAACAGCGTATTTCGTAAATAGATAATTTGCATCGGATGCTCCATCAGAGGTTTCACTGGTTACGGAAAAGAATGACCGAGCGAACCAGATGACCCATATTGCGATTCAACCGCAGCCTCGGCGATCGACATTTTGATTCAACCGCTGACTACAGGCAACCCATATCTTTATCAGGGCTCTCGGCGAATGAATCGCTGGAAAACGAGGACCACGATAACGGCCCTCACTGTCGCAGCACCCTCT
>JAYYJN010000178.1:0-9492 GCA_036146215.1 Planctomycetota bacterium | reverse complement strand
ATCCAGCCGATCCCATACAGCACCAGATACGGCCGCCACCCGCTGAGCCGACGGCGGCGTATCAGCAATAGCCAACCTAATGGTGCAAACCACCCGAGCCAACCAAGATCAACCGGGGGAAAGGCCAGCCACATGAGACCCGCGCTTAACAGACCAAGCACCAGTGTCGAATCGTACCATGAAGCTCGAACAGAATCGGTTGCTGAACCTTGCACGACGGCGGCACCTTGCTGTCTGGGCTGTCTGGGTTTTCCGAATTTATCTGAAGCAACTCAGGATTGCCGCAATGGTCGTAAGCGGTCGCAGCAACGCTTGTGTGACGCACGATACGGGGCAAGGCGTTCTGGTGCCAGAGCGATTTTGGCCCGCACGCGCCTCAAACGAGTGGCAGATAGGCCACCGCCTGTCCGATCTCAAAGGGGGTGTCACCGGCCGGAAAGATAGCCAATGCGTTGGCCTCGGATAGAGCCCGCAAATCACCCGATCCATGCCAGGGAACGCATTCGATCTCAGGGACCTCTGACACGCGATACAAGCGTGCCGGATGATAGACCGCCCGTTTTCCAACCCCCGTGAATCGTTCTCGCAACAAAGCCTTTGGCAATTGCATCTCAGGGTCCTGAACCATTCCCGCCAATTGCATTAGTGCCGGACGGACAAACGCTTGAAAGCAGACAAAGCTGCTCACCGGGTTTCCTGGCAGGCCGAACACTTTGGTTTGTTTTGCATTCGGAGCGACACCGAACCAGAGCGGTTTGCCCGGCTTCACTTTGACCTTGTGAAAAACTGCTCGCACGCCGAGATCGGCAAGCACTCGGGGAACAAAATCTCGTGTGCCCGCAGAGACACCACCGGAGATAACTAACACATCTGCGGAAAGCCCCTCCTCGATAGCCCGCCGCAACTGGTCGATATCGTCTCTGCCGATCCCCAAGTCGCGCACTTGCATTCCGAGTTCACGACCACATCCGACGAGCATCGGGCCATTGCTGTTACGAATTTTCCCAGGTGGAGGATTTAACGAGGGATCCATCAATTCGTCGCCCGTCGGTAGGACCGCAAGCGAGGGTCGGGGAATCACTCGAACCCCGCTGCATCCGACTTGGGCGAGAAGCGCCATTTCCACACCACCAATCGGGGTACCGGCAGCAAGGACTAACTGACCGCGTTTTAATGATCTCCCCTGCCGCATAATATTCTGTCCCGCGGTGACTTGCTGATGGGAAAAGTGCGCGATGCCCAGTCGATGGTGCGGTTCGTCCCGGCACTCGACATATTCGGTCATCACAACTGCATCAGCGCCCGGGGGCATCGCCACGCCAGTCATTAATCGCACCGTTTGTCCGCTTTTCACCGTGCAGGTCGGCACGCTCCCGGCGGTCACCTCTTCAAGAATTTCTAATTCTACAGAGACCGCTTCTGGCTTTTCTTGCATCCCACGAATCGCGAAATCATTGGAGCAGACCGCATACCCATCCACTATCGATTGATCGGCTTGCGGCACATCCAGATCGCTGCAAACATCTTCGTCCAGGACACAGCCGAGCACATCTGTGAATGGCAAACGCTCTGGCGATTTCGTTTGCACCGACTCACGGATCGATGCCATGGCTTCTTCCACGGAAATCATATAACCGACTTCACTCGAGTCCATGAACGACTCCCTGCGCGGCAAATTTACAAGCGAACCGAGAGAAACTGACTGAGTATCTTCGACCCTTCGAGTGTCAGAAAACTCTCCGGATGAAACTGGAGACCGAAGAGTGGATACTCGCGATGACGAATCCCCATTATTTCCTTGGTCCCGTCCGGAGTATGTGACCATGCAGTCACCTCAAATTCGGAGCTCAACGATTCGGGATCCACAATTAAGCTATGGTAGCGTGTCGCGGTAATGGGGCTCGGCAAACCGGCAAAAAGGTGAGCACCATCGTGATGTATTTCATCGGTCTTACCATGCATCAGGCGATCGGCTCGGACTATCTTCGCACCAAATGCCTGAGCGATGGACTGATGCCCAAGGCAGACACCCAGGAGAGGAACTTTTCCTGCAAGATGCTCGGCTGCTTCAAGTGAAATGCCTGCCTCATTCGGCGTGCATGGTCCAGGAGAAATAATGACATGACTCGGTGCGAGGGAAAAAATTTCGTCCACTGTTATTGCATCATTGCGTCGCACCTCAAGATTCAAGTTCGGATCGTGTTCGCCCAATCTTTGAACCAGGTTGTAGGTAAACGAGTCGTAATTATCAATCAACAGGATCATACGTCAGTTCTATAAATGGAGCGGTGCGTGTCCCGATGCCAGAAACGAAAATTCATTATGTCTGAGAAGATAGGTTCTGCCAGGGCGGTAACGGCCGCTTTCATAGATTTGACGCCTCCCCGTCCAAACCAGGAAAGAGCGCCAGGAAAAAGCGAGCTTCCGCTATGTGCCCGGCCTACCGGGATTGCTCTCTATTGACCGTTGCCGCCGCTAGCCGAAGACGATTATCGGAGCGTACAATGAGATTATCATCTAACACAACATAGTCTTTCGCCATATGACGACCACGACCGAACCGACACCTGAATTTCCTCTCGCTCCGTATAAAGAACGCGACAACGGTGCGCTTTCCGAACAAATTGAGGAAATACGTGCCGCATGGGGTGAACGCCTGGTGATTCTTGGGCACCATTATCAACAGGACGAAGTTATCGCGCACAGTGATCTTCGTGGTGATTCTTTGCGCCTCAGCCAACTTGCCGCCGAAAGTCAGGCGTGCCGCGCTATCGTTTTTTGCGGTGTTCACTTTATGGCAGAGACTGCTGACATTCTCGCCAATCGACCAGAAAAATTGGCTGAGCGAGGGGGGGAACGCGTCTCGGTGATCCTGCCCGACATGGCAGCCGGATGCTCCATGGCAGATATGGCGCAGATCGATCAGGTTGAATCTGCTTGGGAAGAACTCGGTAAATGGATTGATACTGAGAAATTGATTCCTGTTACCTATATTAATTCCACTGCAGCGCTCAAAGCGTTTTGTGGAAGACACCATGGAATTGTCTGTACCTCAAGCAACGCCGAGAAGGTTCTACAATGGGCATTTGAACGAGGTGACCGTGTCTTTTTCTTTCCCGATCAGCATCTGGGGCGGAACACAGCAATCTCCATGGGAATTGATCCGGCTCGGATGCCCGTCTGGGATCCATACGCAGAAGAAACAGGCGGCAACACGCCTGACGCAATACGCGAAAGTCGCGTTCTGCTCTGGAAGGGCCATTGCAGCGTGCATCAAATGTTTACTGCCGCGCACGTGGCACAATTTCGGGAAAAGTTTCCTGGTATAAAAATCCTGGTACATCCCGAGTGTCCAAGAGAAGTATTAGAAATTGCAGATGCGTCCGGGTCGACAGCAAAAATAATTGACATCGTTCAGCGGTCACCGGCAGGTAGCAAGTGGGCCATAGGTACGGAGCTGCACCTGGTCAATCGCCTCAGACATGAAAATCCGAAACAGGAGATTCATTTTCTCTCGCCGGTGGTCTGCATGTGCGCCACGATGTATCGCATCGATCTTGCCCATCTTTGCTGGAGCCTTGAAAATCTGAATGCAGCGACGCCGGTTGGAAAAATCGAAGTCGATCCGAGGATTGCCACTGAATCACTGGTGGCCCTCGACCGCATGCTCGCCTTAAGTTGAATCCTCTTTTGTCGCATCCGCTGTGGGAGCTGTGGGAACATCTGTCGGCATATCTGCAGGAGTATAAGGAACCGCCCGATACGCATGATCTCTTTTCCGCTCGACCTCAGCTTTTAGAATACGATCCGCCGGGGGCAGTAATTCAGATTTACCGTCTTGCCGCTGCAATTTTGCCAGAACATCCATTCCCTCAATGATCTGCCCAAAAACGGTGTACTGACCGTCAAGATCACTCAACGGGGCCATGCAGAAAAAGAATTGCGATCCTGCCGAATTGAGTTCGGATGTACGGGCCATACTCAAACTGCCGCGAAAATGGCGACGATAACCTCCGTCCAGTCTCTCGCAGCGAATGGAATATCCGGGACCTCCCGTTCCGTCGCCGTTCGGGCAGCCTCCCTGAGCGACCCGATGAGGGATCACACGGTGAAAATCCAATTCCTCATAAAATCCGTTCTCGACCAAATCAATGAAGTTAGCCACCGTTTCCGGTGATTCATTTTCAAACAGCTCTACCACTACATCGCCTTGAGTTGTTTGCAGCCGCACCCGCGGCAAGTCGTCTGCCTTTGCCTCCGCCTCGCGGATCTTCTCTTCTTGCTTCCAAGCTGCCTCGATATCGGGAATGTTTGCCAACATTTCCCTGCCGATACTCGATAGCGGTTCTTTTTGATCCGCTTGTTTCAGATATTCGCGGGCCGAGTCAAAATGATTGGTCATTACGGCTGCAATGCCCGCGGCTTCCATCGTTGTTTGATTGTCGTACCCGCGTTTCAAAAGCAGCATTCCAATTCGAAAGGCTCGCTCGAAATCATCGTCGTCAAGCAACCCGCCCATCCGCTCCTCTAAAAAGGACGCTGCTTCTTTCTGATGCTGATCACCCTCCCTGAGGGAAACCTCCGCCGCTGCGGTGAAATTCCGCAACGCTGGTTTTGCATCGGCAACCGCCTGAAGGTACTCTTTCCGCAAATCGACCTGATCATCTCCTTGCGACACTGCCAGGCGATCGCGAATGCCCTGCAACTTTTTAATTTGTGTTTTCCACGCCTGCAGCGACTCCTCATAAGAGGGCGAAGACGGCTGAGTCGCTTCCACCTCAGGTTCTAAACCAAGCAGAGCGCAAATAAGAACCAGAGGCATTGCGGCCCGCGAAAAAGAAAATATTTGGTCTTGATCCAACATTTCAACTGCTCTCGAATCGCCACACGAGCACTATCGCAAACACCGATAGCCACCACGCCCCCCGCGTGGAAAGTGCGTTCGCCAGCGAGGCTTAAAGCAATCAGTGTTGTTCCCTTATTCAACTCGCGTCTAACATTCGATGCAAGGCTCTGTACAATAAAATCGGTTTTAATTTTCTTACCTCATGACCATTCCGGTAACTTGTCCGGTGCCGAATTCGAACCCGAAAAAAAAATCCACGTCCACCACTGAACTATCTCTAAGGATCGTTGGTGGGAAATTTCGTGGGCACAAAATCGCCTACCATGGTGATCCCGTCACTCGGCCAATGAAAAACCGGGTTCGTGAAGCAATTTTCAATCTCGTCGGTCCCCGCGTGAGTCAGTTGCACGCCATTGATCTTTTCGCAGGGACCGGGGCTCTCGGCCTCGAGGCACTGAGTCGTGGCGGACTAAGCGCAACTTTCGTGGAGCGTCATTTTCCCACCGCCAATGGCATCCAGAAAAATATCGATCAACTTAATGTCGGACAGCAATCGACGCTGGCACGCGCGAATGTTTTCGCGTGGATGCGCGATGAAACACACTTTCCACCCGCGCCTTGGCTGATCCTTTGCTCCCCACCTTATGATTACTTCATTTCGGAAAACGAATCCATGATGAAACTGATTGATCGATGCTTAGAGGTTGCGGCTCCAGAGAGTTGCATTGTGTTGGAATCAGACGCGCGCTTTGAGACGAAGCGGCTTCCACAACCCACATTGTGGGATGTGCGGCACTATCCGCCGGCAACCGTCTCCATCTTCCGCAAATAAACAAGGATCAAATCGATGGACATTCAAAATATAAATCGCGTCGCTCCATTTACAACAAAGGATGGATCAGAAATCCGTGAACTGCTGGCCCACCGGAACTCCTGCGTGCGGAATCAGAGTCTGGCCGAGGCTCGATTGCCAGGAGGCACTTCAACCATCCCGCACCTTCATCCACAGACAGAAGAAATTTACTATATCCTTCAAGGTCGCGGGGAAATGATTCTTGCAAACGAAAAGCAAGATGTTTTGCCGGGTGATGCGATTGCAATTCCACCCGGTGTTCCTCATCAGATCATCAATCACAGCAGCGAACTGCTCATCTTTCTATGTTGCTGCGCACCGGCCTACGAGCATGACGACACAGTAATGCTGACCGAGGAGATGCGAGCTGGTTATTGCTTTGATGAAAACCATTAAAAGCTTTATCCAAATCCCGGATGATTCGTTGCATTATGAGATGGGGGACGACTTGCGTTGAATCAGGGTCGAAGAAATAGCCGCAAAATCGCTATAGATTGACAAACGGATTCATATTGGCACCGGTCTGGGCGCGTTTCGTCGTTTTCCTAGAGCGTAAACGCTCGACCAACCCGCCTATCAGAACCGATCCTATAAGTGTGGGCCGCCGTTCCGCGGACCGTTCAATCAGGGCCGGAGGGAATCGGTGATGCAAGGGCAGCATGGCCTAAAATGGTCACATTTTCTGCTTCTGGCTTTTGTGTTTGTGCTTGGCATTTTCGTGCCGCTATCGTGGCATCGCAAGCACGGTCGGCACCCGATCGAGCCGCTGCACCCAAAGTTTGTGCAAGTGACTCCTCCCGTCGACACCGTCATCGATCCGGAACACATCGCCTCATCCCAATCGCATTGGCAAATTGATTTGGCGGCAAATCGTCAAACCAGCCAAGCAGAGTGTCGCGTCAATGGATTCCGTAGATACTGCAGTATTGCGGATCCCCCACCCTATTTCCAATCCGCTGCATGGCCTGAGCCGCACACCTTTTTAAATAAACTGAAATCGTTAGAGCAAATAGAACTTGCCCGCCATTGGTCCCAAGCTGTCCGTTCGCAACTCGAACGCTTAACGCAGTGCAGTAGTCTCACCGACGCAAACACCGCAGTCGTGTTTGACGCGTTACAGCATGCACTGGATGAAGGACCATCAATCGCCACGAAACTCGATCCCTCGACAACGTATTCCTTCAATGCGACCTGCTATGATTTAAAGCGCAGACTCGCCATCTGGCGGGCAGGGCAACATCTATCGAATACTTATCCTCAGGGATTGATTAGCCTTGACCAACCTTTTCTTGGCGTCTCTTGTTTATGTGAGAATCGAAATTTTTCCGAGCCCGGCCATTTTTTGATTGACGTTTCTGATCTATTGGCTGCCATCGAACAGTATGAATATTCCAGGCTCTACAGCGATGCTGCAAAAATTGCAAGCGTGATCGATCCGCTGCTCTCCTCCAAGAATGAAGCCCAACGGGAATTGGGAGAAGTGATCGACCTATATTACCGGAACGCGAATGTCCGACTCGTTGCGTCGGAGGATTTTATGAACCGCCTCCTGCCAACGTCGCGCGATCAGGCAAGTCGAATCGACGATTATATTCTGGGGGTGCCCGTGTGGGGCAACAGTCTCACGCACACCAAACTCCAGACACGGTTAATTCCCGATCCGCATCACATTCGCATCGGCATGGAAGTTTGTGGCCGCGTTTACTCGGATACGGTCGCCTCCAGTCGTAGGGTTTACATGTACAACGAGGGTGAAACCGGATTTCTGGTACGAAAACTGATTTTGATCGATCATCAGGGTGTGAGAGCCAAGCCGAGTGTCGTGGGTGCGATCGGGCAAAATGAACTCGTCGATGTCGAGTCAGATTACGACAGTATTCCATTGGTGGGTGCCTGGGTGCGAAAAGCCGCTCGGAAAAAACATGCCGAAGAACACGACGAAGCGCTGAGTGAGATGGAGCAGCGGATCGCATTTCAAGCAAAACAAACGTTTGATCGTGAATTCGATCCGAAATTGCGGAAAGGCATTGACCGATTCTATTACGAACTCTGGAAACCGCTTGACTCACTCGGACTTGATCCTACTGCCATCCAACTTTCCACGACCGAGCAACGGGCCACTGGGCGTCTGCGATTGGGGCATTCGGGTCAAATCACTGGATTTTCGGCAAGGCCCCGGGCCCTTTCGAACAGCATGCTCAGCATGCAATTTCACGAAAGCGCAATAAATAACGGTTTGTATCAACTTGAATTGGAAGGAAAAACCTTCTCCCTGCACGACTTGTACCTCCATCTAATGAAAAAAACGAGTCGACCAGTGAACGAGGTACCTGATTCCATGTCCGAAAATGTAGTTATTGCTTTTGCGACGAAAGATCCGATCCGTGTGTATTGCGACAATGGTGCCCTTACTCTTACCGTTGCAGTTCGACAGATTACGAAGGGAAGCCGATACAAGTGGTCGAATCTCCGCATCTCGGCGGATTATGGAATTGTCACGGATGGGGCGAAAGCTTATCTCACCCGTCAGAATTCCATCCGATTAGAGGGCAAAAAATTGCGAACACGTGATCAAATCGCACTCCGCGGTGTATTCAGCAAACTGCTATCCCGGGGCACTCAGCTCCCGTTGGTACCGCAAAAAATCAGCGATAATCCTCGCCTTAGCGATCTAGCTGTCAATCAACACCAAATCGAAGACGGGTGGATCGGTTTAGCAATCGGACCCAGACATGTTGTCCCGTCGGCGACTAATCGTACTCAGTCAGGTGTCGTGCGCTAAAAACCGGGTCCGATCTAAGTTGTTGAGAATTTGCAAATCATAAATTGATGAGGGGATGATCTTTTCGCCCTTGCAGTTGTGCCCCACCCTGTTTCAGCGACGAACTAAAACCTAAAATCGTTCGCTATGAAGACAGCATATTTGGACTGCGCCAGCGGCATCAGCGGTGACATGACTCTCGGCGCGCTGGTAGACGCCGGTGTAGATCTGCAAGCCATTCAATCCGGTATTCACTCATTAGGACTTCCCAACTGCAAAGTGACTGCAGAGGAAGTGAAAAAAAATGGGTTTCGGGCGACACAAATAAAAATTGATCATCCTCCTGAACACGCGCATCGACATCTAGCGGACATCACCCGGATGATTGACGCGGGGCAATTGACCGAACGTCAAAAAGAAACAGCAAAGAATATTTTTGTCCGCTTGGGAAAAGCGGAGGCCAAAGTCCATGGAACCACTCTCGACAAGGTACATTTTCATGAAGTGGGTGCAGTCGATTCGATTGCCGATATTGTGGGGGTGGCAATCGGCTGGGACCTGTTGGGGGTCGAACAGATTTACGCATCGCCGATTCCCACAGGCACAGGGACCATTCAAATTGCGCATGGGCGATGCAGTTTACCTGCACCGGCCACGGCAGAATTGCTAAAGGGCATTCCCTTAGCCGATTCCGAAGTCGAAGCTGAATTAACCACCCCCACCGGGGCTGCCATTATCGCTGAGCTTGTCGACGCATTCGGACCGCTCCCTGGAATGTCGATAGAAACCATTGGCTGTGGTGCCGGACAGCGTGACCTTTCGGACCAACCTAATCTACTGCGATTGATGATCGGTACATCGAATGTCGCACCGGATAAACCGAATACAGTTTGGGTGGTGGAGACGCAACTTGACGATGCCACCGGAGAATGGATCGTTTATCTTAGCGAACAGTTGTTTGACCGCGGAGCAATTGATGTATACTGCACTCCTATTCAAATGAAAAAAAATCGTCCCGGCGTCCTGCTCACC
>JAYYJN010000177.1:0-6927 GCA_036146215.1 Planctomycetota bacterium | reverse complement strand
AGCGTCATGATATACACGCGCCATTCGACATCTTTTAATAATTTCAGAGGCTTTCCAATTGCCAGAAAATAAAGCAAAGTAAAATTGGTACCGGCGATGACCATGAATAACATAATTATTGATTCGGCCCAGGTAGCTCCGGTTGGCCCCACACTTGGTATTTGAGCAAAGTGTCCAATACTGTTGTCGTAAGTGCTAAACCCACCCGTTGCCATCGTTCCAAAAGATGTACAGAAAGAGTCGAACCATGAGAGCCCGCAACATGCCAACAAAATGGACAACACGGCCGTGAGCGCAAAATAGATATCGGCGAAGATCCAGGCGGTATGCTGCATACGTGTCCGCGGACCATCTTTGGTTGGTCCGGGGATTTCACTCCGCATCAAGGTTTTTCCTGCGGAGCCCTGACCGAGAATAGCCACAAACAACACAATGATTCCCATTCCACCTAAAAAGTGTGTGCTGCTTCGCCAAAACAGTATGGATCGAGGCACTAATGCCTGGCCGTCGTGCATTTCCACATCTGTTAGAACAGTAGCCCCGGTTGTGCTAAAACCGGATTGCGATTCAAAACAAGCATCCCAAAACTGCATGACTCTTCCAGGCGCCATTTCAGTGCGACTAATCAGATAAGGCATTGCCCCAAGTGCAGTGGCTAAAATCCAGCTGAGGCCAACCACCGCCATAGCCTCTTTGCGATAGAGCGACCCATCTGCATTTTTTCCGAGGTACCAAAGCAAACTGCCAACAATAAGTGCAATTGCAATCGATCCGACAAGGCCAAAGAAACCATCGAATTCAAATTCAGCGCTTCCGCCGATGGTAGGAAAAGCCCAAGGCAGACTGAAAACCATTGCGGCCGCGATGAGAAAAACGATGCGGCTTAATAATTTAAATAAGAGGAGAAAATTCATAATTGCCGGTGGATTCCCACAACAGGAAAAAAAGCCAGTTACTTACTGCATAAGAATCGATTCATTTTTTATGTTGAATCTACTGGGAACCTGACTCGAACATAGCCACGGTTTCTTCAATCGCAGAATCATCAATCAGTGCGACGACTGTATCGCCTGGCTCAAGACGATCGTCTGCACCGGGAACACGAACATAATCATCGTGTACGATGACAGCAATCAGGCATTGCTCAGGTAGTTTCAAATTTGCCAGCACATGTTGCGTGCAAGCCGAATTTTCTCGAACGGCTAACTCAAGCACATTCAAATCTCCCCCTCCGATTGCGGTTCGAGAGATGACAGGACCGCGAAACAAAAGACTGAGGACTTGCCTCGCCATCACCTCCCGAGGACTTACGGCGCGGTCAATCCCAAGTTTACCTACAACCTCAGCGTAATCAGGCCGCTCTACAACCGCATTGATGGTCTTCGCGCCAATCTCTCGCGCTGTAACGCAAGCCATAATATTATCTTCGTCATCTGCCATACAGGCGACAAAAACATCGGCTCTGCCAACCCTCTCTTCTTCTAAGTGGGCACGCTGTGTTGCATCGGTATGAACCACTGTAACGTTAGGTAGGCTTTCAGATAAAAAATTACATCGCTCGATGTTCGCATCCAATAAAACGACGCCGCAACGGCTATTTTCCAATGATTGCGCCAAATGGTATCCCGTCTCACCACCACCTGCAATCACAACACCTAATTTCGCGGGCGAACCTTTTTGAAACAACTCTTTCACTTCATCTATATCATCTCCGGTTCCAATGAGAGTGATCCGATCACCCACCTCCAACTCATCCTCCGCCAAAGCCAGCGATGTGCGATGGTTCCGTGTAATAGATGCAATCCGCACACCCGGCGGTAACCCTAAAGTTTTTATTGGGATGCCCAGCGTAGGCGCCTTTTCTGTGACTTCAATTTCATCGACTTCCAATTCACCTCGTGCGAAATGTTCCATGGCCACACTCCCCGGATGTCGGATATTGTGGGCAATCTCCATGGCAGAAAGGTGCTCAAGACTCAATAGACGATCGATATGGAAATGACGCTGATAGTCGAAGGTGCTTAAATCGTTGTAAACCGGTGCATAAACTCGCGCGACCGTCCGCAAAGCACCCATCGCCTTGGCTAGGCTTGCGGCAATTAAATTCACCTCATCATTTCCGGTTACGGCAAGACATAAATCAGCACTTGCCACCCCAGCCTGAAACAAAACACTTGATTGAGATGCGGATCCGTGTATTGCCCGCACATCAAGTCGCTCATTGATTCCAGCGATGTTTGCACCATCGTGATCCACAACAATTACATTGTGTCGATGCTGACAAAGGAGATCAGCAATCGAGGTGCCGACTGTCCCTGCACCCAAAACAACAATATTCATTACGCCATTACCTCGAACGCAAATTGGGGATCATAAAAATTGGAGGATCAGTCATGGTTATCAAACGACTTTATTCATCCGGATCGTTGTTCACGGTTTTTTCAAAGTCAGAAAAAAACCGTTCATCTAATTCCCTACAGCCCTCTTGAATATAGTAGTTCACCAACTCAATGCGCAGTTCTCTAGGCGTGATGACACCGGCTTCCCAACGGACAAACCGGTCTGCGTGAATCCGTCTTCGCATCACTATCTGATCATAAATTTTATCACCCTCGACTCCCGGTTGGATGTTGTCGAGAGCATCGATCCGAAATGCGCGACGCACCCGCTGGTATTTGCCACTTGCGTCCCTTGCAATCTCGTCTAATGTTTCTACTACGGCACCCAGTTTTGCCGCTGCGATGAGATCGATGTTTTGATTTATACCCGCGACATTCGCCAATGCTTTACCTAGAGCAGGATTTTTGTCGACCGCTTTTGCCAAATTTAATCGTAAGCTATGAAACCAGTTTAGGGATGGGTTCAGGTGTTCCTGTCGCATTTGTTGTGCAAAGTGGTCATATATTGCCTGTTCGATTTCTCGCCTTGGTGAATACATTGTTTCATGGCGATAAATCAAATTCAATTCGGATGAAAAAAGGGGGCCTGTGGGTGAGAGAAATCGTTCCGGCATCGAAACATCAAGTTTCGCGAGGTTTTTCAACGTATTACCGCCAGCGGGTCTCTCATCAAGTGGAAAAAAATCTCGCTCTGGTTTTCCGGTTTCTTGAGCACAAAGCAATAAAAGGCCAGCACAATAGCCATCAATTAATGTTCCTTTAAGCTTCTTTCCCTTCAATCGTTCAATTGCGGTGGTCCGAAAATTCAGATCAAATTTCGAATTATTTCCGATAATGGCCCGCGCTACATCACCCATTACTTTTTGGACTTCAGTATCTGAGTGTCGTAGGATGACAAAATTTAAAGTTCGTTCCACAAATTTATCGACCGGGGTTGCCGGAATCGAATTCCCAATCTCTGGCAGGTCAACCACAACGAATCGCTTCCGACCATCTGCACCAAACTCGGTTGTGACAACCCCCACATGGGTAAAAAGACCAGGGTAAAGATCAGTGAATCGGTTGTATGGAGAGGGATTTTTCATTAGCAGCCAGTCACCCTCTCGCACACTCGCCCTGCCGAACTGAAGGTTTTGATCCGATACACCGCGAGCATCGTGCTCCTTAAATTCCTCTATGATTTTTTGAAGCCGCCATTTATCGGTAGAACTCAAACCAGCAGGATTGATTTTGGAAAGAATCGTGAGAATTTTCTTACTATCGACCACTGGCGGACCCAGCGCTGGGTCGCCATCGGGGCGGGCAAGTTGAGGTATTCCAATCTTTCGGATGGTGTCGATTACAAAAATTGAAAATTCTGGATCGGTCTGAGTCTTGTCGAGGATTTCCATCAAAAGGGGGAGTAATGATCGATCGCGGGCGACGCGTGCAAGCTGTATGATCTTGCCTTTCAAGTGGTCTGAAAATTTTACCTTGGAAGCATCACTAAGGTTATCGGCAAGTGCTTCAAGGGAGACAAGCGCACCGGCAGAGTTTTTGTATGCGATGAATGTATTAAGAAGCGTGTCGAAGTCTTCCGGCGCATCTTCAAGCTCGTAGATAACATCCGTAAAAAAATCGACGGTGTAGTAACGTAATCGTCCTGATAAGTCGATTAATGCAGTCATGCATTGTAAAAATCCGCGGACGGCAGGCTTTCGCTCATCAGCGGTTAAGGAGCGGTGAAAATTTTCTCGATGGCCATAAAGATGATCAAGTGTTTGGTGAAGCTTTGCATCGGCTTGCAGAACCTGGTCAACCGAATTCAATAGCTCTTTGTTTGACATCTCGCCATAAATTCTGTTTTCCTCAACCAACCAACTCTCAACCACTGGCACACGTGTCTTAATCTGTTCCGCAGTCTCTAAAGAATGTTCAACTGCTGCTTTTGGAACCAACGACAACAGTTGATCCAATGGTGTCGAATCAGCACCCTCAGCGATGCTTGTTATCAATAAAGCAACGACGAAAACTATTGTAATTCCCTTATGTCGCGCAGTGGTGTACACAGTAATTTTCATGATCTCGGTAAGGCGCTTAGAAATGGCGTGACGACTCGAAGGCGGTTTAGGTAATGTCGTCTCGTTTTAACCAAAATACGAACGATATGAGAATCAAGAGCTTCATCATGCGGTGTAGAGGGAAGTTACAATTCTTTGTATTTCATACGAAAAGCTGAATCACAAATAGAATAACAAATGCGAAAAACATAAATCCCAGAATCCAGCAAGACGTTCGAAACGCACGTCGCATGATTAACGACATCGATTCGTGATGTGTTGCGGCGTATACCATGCTGACACATATTACCAGTGGAATGACATACCACATACGAAGTACAGAAGAAAATATTACAAGCTCGATCATTTTAAAAAGTGGAAATAAAAAATCGATTCAGGGATCTGCGATCCGATGATTACGTCCGTGGAATACGTGTTCATTCCAGTTTCCGGATCAACAGATGTGGTTAATATTTTATTTTTCCTGTTTTACGAACTATTGTTTCTGTCTACGGGCCCAGCTGCGGCATCAAAAACAACTAACAAGTTGAGTAGCCCGGCAATCATCGTCAATACTGTTCCGAGTTCATAATCACCATGATAAGTCAACTGCCACAACGCTGCCTCGGTCGGTTGATCATGATCGGTTTGATCGTTGAACCAACGTGAGTCTATCGCCGGTCTACGCATAAAATCTTCACCAAGCGGAGTTATATTCACCGTTTGTAGTATTGCAGGCCACGCGGGAAGCCCCACCCAGAACTGGCACAAATATTGCCACCGATGATCTCCTGGTCTCCAACTGGCGTATACAACTTTCTGCCCACCGAGATTCCAACCAGTCACAAAAAGTGACAGAATGCAGATCATGAATAAAACGCCTTTTCCATAGCGACGCTGATAGATATGTCCGGAGCCGGGCCAAAGTAACGCCCAGAATGCTGCCCGCAAGGGGTTCCGTAGATCAATCTCGGAAGCACCATCGTTTGTTTCAGTCAATGCAACATACCTCTTGTTGAATCACTGGACGTTTTTTGTAACCGTTGCAGTACAGTAATTATCGGCGAAATATTTGGAATAACCTTTATACCGCCCGCCAGTCACGCGTTTCAATATCCATACCTTTTCACCGTAAAAATCATCCATGCTTACATGGTCCTGACAGACAGAATGCGTAAACGGCGGTTCACGCGGGTTATCCGTAGTAGCAGTGTTTTTGGACAAAAAACATTTCAAGCCCATTATCTCGTTGCTTGCATCGTTATTCGCACGGTCCGTTAGTTTTTGTAGTCTGGCCACGTATCCCATTTTTTACGTTGAATTGGACCAAAAATAAAATAAATCCCAAAACACTGCACGGAATTTGATCTCCCGAGTCACTATTTGTTATGGGCTCCTAATCGATGAATCACGAGCAGACCAATTCATTGCGAACCATACTTGCGACTTGCGATGAAAAAACTTCAAAAAACCATCCACTGACATTACAAATTAAAAAGACTAGCAAGCGATAAGTGGAGAAATCAATGCGGCTTACACTTCGGACATTACTCGCCTATCTCGATAATATTCTTGAATCTGAGGATCGGGCGGTGTTGGAAAAAAAAATCCAAGAAAGTGAATTTGCGCGAGATTTAATTCGTCGCAGTCGTGAAACGGTCAATGACCAAGAATTATCTGCGTTGGACCCAATCGGGTATGGAACGCGTGAAGATCCGAATACGGTTGCCGAATATCTCGACAACACCATGGCGAGAGAGCAGATTGAGGAATTTGAGCGACAATGTATCGAAAATGGGGTGGGGGCCGATACGCGGCTCGCAGAAGTGACATCTTGTCACCACATCCTCACAATGGTTTTAGGAGATCCGGTTCAGTTTTCGGCTTCAAGCCGCGATAGAATGTATCGAATCGCTGCCGATCATACCGCGGCTCCACAGATTGATTCTTATGCAACTGGACAAGAAATCAGCTCAGCGGAATCTGATCTTCAGGGTGAGAACGAACATTCAATTGATATCTACAAAGACTCGGATGATGGTTTTGATCCATCCGATTTACTTCCCGGTTCAAATGTACCCGAGTATCTTCGGGAAGAAGACCAGCCACGACGTTGGTTGCCTATTATTGCAACAACACTCGTGGCTGCCGTGGTGACCGGGGTTCTGTTGATTCTATTTGAATCAAATGTGGATTTAAAAAATCAAAATACATCCAAGGAAATTGCAAAATCAGCTTCTTCAATCGAAGGTTTTAATTCGGGTGCTACGCCAGAGCAAAATCTCGAATTGAAAACCAACGTAACCTCGGCTGCGTCTGTAGCGAAAGTTACGACGGATCCGTCTTCTGGTGATGACGCTGAAGAAACAACGACATTGCAAAGTGATGATATTTCAACAAACACATCAGCCAAAGATGTAACCCTCCCTGTAGACAATGAAAAACCGAATGCGAACTCGGTCCCGGTTGAGGAAGCCTCAGAACCAAAG
>JAYYJN010000176.1:0-10235 GCA_036146215.1 Planctomycetota bacterium | reverse complement strand
CCGAAGGAGGCTTATTTTGGAGATTGGTACACCCTTGTCGACTTCGGGCGACTCAAGATAACGATCGGCTACTACATTGATGCTCTTACGGTGTTGATGTTTACCATGGTGACGCTGATTGCAAGCTGTATCCACTTTTATGCTATGGGATACATGCATGAAGAGTTGCACGATGTGACCGACCATGAAGTGACGCTCAGCAATGGCGAGCATTTGCATCGAAAGGGGCGTTACTACCGCTTTTTCCAGTATCTATCCCTCTTCTGTTTCAGCATGCTGGGTATCGTGATTGCCGGTAATATCGCGATGACTTTTGTCTTCTGGGAGTTGGTCGGTATTTGTTCGTACTTTCTGATCGGTTTTTATATTGAGCGAAAAAGTGCATCCACGGCTGCCAACAAAGCGTTCATTGTTAATCGTGTGGGCGATTTCGGCATGATCATTGGGTTGATGGCACTCTGGGGGAGTCTCGGTACGTTCTCATTCGGAGGAGAAAAGAACGCTGCAGGTGAAATTATTAAACCCGGCATGTTTGCCCAGGCCCGGGCAGCAGAAGATGACTTCAAGCTAAAAACCCCGGCGGGTATGTTGGAGCGAGCCGAAGAGATGGGTGCCGAGGATCCTGAGCATACCGGCCACGTGCTGTTGATTGTGGCCGGATTAGGCATCTTTTGTGGTTGTGTGGGAAAAAGTGCTCAGTTTCCCCTGCATGTCTGGTTGCCGGATGCGATGGAAGGTCCCACGCCGGTCTCAGCATTGGTGCATTCGGCGACCATGGTCGCAGCGGGTGTTTTTCTGGTCGGCCGGTTTTACCCGATGTTCACGCCCGAAGTGTTGCTCACCATCGCGATCATCGGTTGTATTACCTTGTTTATGGCGGCGACAATTGCAATTACAGCGACCGACATCAAGCGGGTGTTGGCTTACTCGACTTTGTCACAACTCGGCTACATGATGTTTGCCCTCGGAGTGGGCGGCTGGGTGGCAGGGATGCTGCACTTAATCACGCATGCATTTTTCAAAAGTTTGTTGTTTATGTGCTCCGGTTCGGTTATCCACGCGGTGCACACCAATGAGATGACTGAGATGGGTGGGCTGCGTCGAAAGATGCCAATCACGGCGTACACGATGCTTGTCGGTTGTCTGGCAATCATCGGTGCCGGTGTGCCTACGATAGTCGGCCTCAGTGGTTACTATTCCAAGGATGCAATTCTGGCTCAGGCCTTGCACTTCGGTCAAAATAATGCCGCGTGGGATGTCATGTTCTATGTGGCTGCGGCTGGTGCGGCGGTTACCGCGTTTTATATGTTCCGCCTCTGGTTCATGACCTTTATCGGCGAGCCTCGCGATCCGCACCGCTATGATCATGCGCATGAATCGCCTCGTGTGATGTGGATGCCGTTGGTGGTGTTGGCCTTCTTCGCCATTTTTGTTGCCATGCCTGCGGACATTGAAAATTTCACCGACCCGACCGCCAGTCCGATGGTGCAGCTGCTCGAGCAAGCGCGGCCTGATGGCACCGGGATCGATTTTTCAGGTCAACTTGCCGCCATTACAATGCCTGCGGAACACGGATCGCACGACGAGGAGATCCACTTGGCGGCCGGAATGATTGCTTTCGGCACTGCGATGTTCGGCTTGCTGCTGGCCTGCTGTCTCTACTGGTGGCGCATTCTCAATCCGGAAGAGGTCCGGAGTATGTTTGCGCCCATTTATCGGTTTCTTCGCAATAAATGGTGGTTCGATGAACTGTATGACACCATATTCATTCGCCCGACACTTTTTTGCGGTCGCTGTGTCGCTCAGGTTGATCAGCGTGGCATCGATTGGGTAATCAATGGTTTGGCATCTTGCACACGAACGTTTACCACCGGTTTCGACCGTTGGATCGACAAGATATTTGTTGACGGTTTTGTGAATTGGGTTGCGGCTCGCACCTACGCGATCGGTATCTGGCTTCGCAAGCCGCAAACGGGGCGGTTGCGGCAATATGTGGTGTTTATTGTGGTCGGTACGATGGCGATGTATATCGTTGCCACATTTGGGCTAACCAACTAGTTTCCTTTTTTCATTTTATTTGTAAACGAGATTCTCATGGATAATCCATACCTTTGGCCTTTGACGATGCTTGTTTTTTTTCCGGCGGTCGCCTCGCTGGTTGTGCTGCTGTTGCCTCGCGACAGCCACGAATTGATCAAGCGCGTCAGCCTGTTTGTGACAGTGCTGGTCTTCATTGCCACGGTGATTATGGCCCTGCCGGGCATCACGGGTGGAGCGCACTTCTCATTGGCTGAAGATGCGGTCGCCCAGATGCAGTCAGTCTTTCAGGTGAGTTGGATACCCAGTTTTAATATTCAATATTTTATGGGTCTCGACGGTATTAGTTTCCCGCTGCTGGTGCTGACCGCTTTTGTCGGCATGCTTGCAATGGGTGCCAGTTGGCCGATCACGAAGCATGTGAAGGCATATTGCGTGTTGTTCTTGCTGCTGGAGACAGGGATGCTCGGGGTCTTTTTGGCTCTCGACTTTTTCCTGTTCTATGTGTTCTGGGAGGTGATGCTGCTGCCGATGTATTTTTTGATTGGCGTCTGGGGAGGCCCACGACGCGAATATGCGGCAATCAAATTTTTTCTATATACGCTTCTCGGCAGTGTGTTGATGTTGATCGCCATTTTGATGCTCTACTTCAATAGTGATATCCGCGCGTTGAGCGACGAGCAGTTGATCACCGCGCACGTTGTCCCCGATCAACAAGCCGCGACCGCCTGGCGTGCGGACAGGGCCGCCGAAGCAGATTTGCCGAGTCATACCTTTAATATTCTTGCACTGCAGCAATTGGGTCAGCATACGGATCAATTCAGTAAAAGTGTCTTCACGGAGGGTGGGAAGTCGATCCAGTGGTGGGCATTTGTACTGCTGTTTATCGGTTTTGTGATTAAGGTACCCAGTGTGCCGGTGCATACGTGGTTGCCCGATGCCCATGTCGAGGCACCAACTCCGATTTCAATGATTCTGGCGGGTGTGCTGTTGAAGATGGGTGGATATGGCATTATCCGTATCTGCTATCCGATTTGTCCGGAAGCGGCTTATGACTTGGCCTGGGTGGTTTGCTTTATAGGCGTGTTGAGCATGGTCTATGGTGCGTTTGCCGCACTTGCGCAGAAAGACTTCAAGCGGATGGTGGCGTACAGTTCAGTCAGTCACATGGGTTACGTCGTCCTCGGACTGGGTGTTTGGAGTGCGGTCTCGCCATCGTTCAACGGCGATTATTGGAAGATGGGGATGAATGGCGCGATGTTCCAGATGATCGCCCACGGAGTCAGTTCTGCCGGTATGTTTTTCCTGGTCGGTGTGATTTACGACCGGGTACACCATCGCGAACTCGATAAGTTCGGCGGTCTCTTTGCGAAGATGCCTGTTTATAGCGGGATGGCAATGCTGATTTTCTTTGCCGGCCTCGGTTTACCCGGTCTCTGTGGCTTTATCGGTGAAGTGCTGGTCGTGCTCAGTGCTTGGAATTTCAGTATCGTGCTGGCGGTGGTTTCGGCCTTTGTGGTGATTTTGACTGCGGCATACATCCTCTGGGCGCTCCAACGCGTCTATCTTGGTGCGGAATACAAAGGACCGCACCCTGAAGCGCTTACGCCAATCACACCGCGTGAGTGGTCGATTGCCGTGCCGCTCTGTATTTTTGCCATCGTGCTTGGGGTCTATCCTCAATCGCTATTTAACTACATGTCGCCGTCGGTGGACCACACGGTTGATGCCTTGATCCAATGGCAACAGCGACAAACTGCTGAGAATGTCGGGGACGCGGCAACAGATGCAACGAAACAGGCCGCCACGAAAGAGGGGAATCGACTGCCGGAGACAAATCAGCATTCGTTCCGCACGCCACCGATTGTCCCCTCGGCGCTATGGAATCCAGCGCATGCAACGCCCGGCACATTATTTCACGCGGCAGATGGGGGCGGGGGCGGCGAAAACAACAGATCAATCGCGCTTAATCGGGGAACGTAGACGAAAGTGAACTACGAGCAATTAGTCCAATCGGTGATCGGTGACACAGAGTCGTCTCTGGAGAAATTTCTTCCGGAGTTGGTGCTCTGTGGGACCATTTTATTGATGCTGCTTTCGCGGTTGTTTACGCTCACCAAGCGTCTGATGCCCTCCTGGCTGTTGGCCAGTTCGGGTGTGGCCTTTGCATTTTTGCTTGCCGAGCCGTGGAAATTTCTCTCGCAAGGTGTCCCGCTGGAGAGAACCGAAATATTTACCGGCATGTTGGTGCATGACGCATTTACGGTTTACTTTCGTGCAGTTCTGCTTTTCACTACCTTTCTGTTTATTTTGCTGGCCAGGATTTCCCGTCTTGCGGATCAAGAAAACGGACCTGACTTTTATACCTTGGTTTTGGGTGCCGCTCTGGGAATGTGCCTGATGGCGGAGGCCAACCATTTGTTGATTGTTTTCCTTGCGGTGGAGATGGCGAGTCTTCCGTCCTACACGCTGGCTGGCATTCTCAAAGGAAATCGTCAAAGTAGCGAAGCATCGATGAAATACGCTGTATATGGTGCTGGAGCGGCTGGTGTGATGTTGTACGGCACGAGTCTGATTGCGGGGATTACCGGGTCGGCTCACCTTCCGACGATCGCCTGGCGATTGGCCGAGGGTATGGGCACCGATTATCAGTTGGTACTGGTGTTGTCCGGTTTGATGATGTTAGTGGGGCTTGCATTCAAGCTTTCGGCAGTTCCCTTTCATTTTTGGTGTCCTGATGTTTTTGAGGGTGCCAGCGCAGAGGTGGCCGGTTTTCTTTCAGTCGCATCAAAAGCGGCAGCTCTTGCGCTGCTGGTGCGACTGGCTGTTGGATTCGCCGTGCCGCCCGCCACCGAGCCGGTTCCGTTTGCGGCGGGCAAATCTCCTGTTAACGCGTCCGTGGCGGGCGAGTCTTCGGGACAATCGCTAGGATCATTGCGACCTATCGCATACGCTCGACCTGTCGCTGACTCTGGTGATGCGGAGACCGCCTCGGCAGAAATGATCCGAGTCTCCCACATACGGACGTTTCTGGCCTGGGTCATCGGCGTTTTGGCTGCCGTCACCAGCACGTTCGGCAATCTGACAGCCTATGGTCAAACGAATATTAAAAGACTTCTGGCATACTCTACCATCGCGCATGCCGGTTATATGATGATGCCGATCGCGGCCGGCTTAGCCCTGATGACCGAGAATCCGGCGGCAGCCTCAGAGGCGTTCGCGGCCTTGCTTCTGTATGTGCTGATCTACGTCTTTATGAATATGGGTGCTTTCGGAATCATTGCGTTTATTCGCAATGCAGTTGGCGGCGAGCAAATTTCTGATTACGCCGGTTTGGTGCGCAGCAGCCCAGGTTGGGTGGTCTGCTTTTCCGCCATTCTATTCAGTTTGATCGGCCTGCCTCCCCTGGCCGGTTTCATGGGCAAGCTCGTAATTTTCGCGAGCCTTGTCGACGCGGGAATGTATTGGCTTTTGTTTATCGGCGGTGTAAACACGGCGATCAGTCTATTTTATTATTTGAAGGTGGTCCGCGTGATGACGTTCGACCCGGAACCGGAGGGTCGACCTTCCTTAAGGATGCCACTGGTCTCGCTGCCTGGGGTATTCACAATGCTGATGACCGCACCGATCCTTCTATTGATTATCCAATGGAATGGCCTTTATCAGTGGGCAGAGGCAGCCTGCAAGACGGTTCTCGGTAATTGAGGAAATTGCATCATGGGTCAAATCGAATCGAGCCAGCGACTGATGCAACTTCTGCTGCATCATTATCGCTCCTTGCCGATTTTTTTGACCGAAGCCGTTCCTTGGACCCACCGTGGGGATGAGCGGGCAACCGGTGTATTGCTGGACATCGTGGCAGGGCAACGCGATTTAAGCAATCGGATCGCGGCTGAACTTGAGCAGCGCGGCTGGCCCCTCGATATGGGTGAATATCCCATGGAATTTTTAGATTTGCATTTCCTGTCGCTTGATTTTCTTCTCCAGCGATTGGTCGAGAATCAACACCGGGAAATCGACACCATTGATCGCCTATCCGCAGAGATGGATGAAGATCCAGTCGCCCATGATTTGGCACAGGAAGCATTGGGAGCGGCAAAAGGATATCTGGAGTCTCTCATGGAACTGACGCCGGATGTGGTTGCGGGCAGTTAGTTTTTCATCCCCCTTCGCGGCCAGCGGGTTGAGTTGCCGATGACACTGATCGACACGCACGCTCATCTCGATCAGGAGGAGTTTTCTAACGATCAGCAAGAGGTACTCGAGCGGGCCGCTGAAGCGGGCATATCCCACTTGATTGCTGTCGGTATCGGCGCCGCATCCTCCGGCCAGTGCGTGGAACTTGCAAATAAACATCCTCAGATCAGTGCAGCAGTGGGCATTCAGCCCAATTATTGTGCCGAAGCGGTCACTGGCGATTGGGAACGGATTGTGACACTCGCGGTTCAGCCGCATGTTGTTGCGATCGGTGAGACAGGGCTGGATCGCCACTGGGATTATTCCCCGTTTGTGATGCAACAGGATTATTTTGATCGCCACCTTCGTCTCGCGGCAGAAACCAAATTGCCGTTTATTGTGCACACACGTGAGAGCGACGCCGATGTTCTAGAAATGTTGCGTGAGGCGCGTCGACGGGGTCCGCTTCAAGGGGTGATGCATTCCTTCACCGGCGACGAGGCCACGGCGGAAGAATGTATTGATCTGGGGCTTTACATCAGCTTCGCGGGGATGGTGACATTTAAGAAGGCAGATGATTTACGAGGTGTCGCCCGAGGAATTCCGGCAGATCGTATTCTGATTGAGACCGATAGCCCTTATCTTGCTCCGCATCCACATCGCTCGCGTCGGAATGAGCCGGCCTATCTGGTTCACACAGCAGAATGTCTTGCCAGGGAGCGGGGCGTCTCTTTTGAGGATTTTTGCGAACTTACGACGCGGAACACCAAGCGGCTCTTTCAGCTGTAGCGTGATCAGGGGTGTTACCCATCTAGAAAACAGGCCGGGTAACTTGTTACGCTAGGGCGTACTCGGAGTCGCTCCTTTTTCTCATATACGTTGATGTCCAAGCATATTTTTGTCACCGGAGGTGTGGTCAGTTCCCTTGGAAAGGGTCTCACCAGCGCATCGATCGGTATGCTGCTCGAGCACCGGGGTCTCACGGTGCGGATGCAAAAGTTGGATCCCTATATCAACGTGGATCCAGGCACAATGAGCCCGTATCAGCACGGTGAGGTTTATGTGCTTGACGATGGTAGCGAGACCGATCTCGATCTGGGGCATTACGAGCGGTTTACCGAAGGCCAACTGACTCGCGATTCGAATTATACAACGGGTCAAATTTATCAGTCGGTGATCAATAAGGAGCGAAGGGGTGAGTTCCTAGGAAAGACGGTGCAGGTGATTCCGCACGTTACGAATGAAATCAAAAGTTGCATTTCGAAAATCGCCGATGAAGCAACCGATGTGGTGATTACCGAAATTGGAGGTACGGTCGGCGATATCGAGAGTCAGCCATTCCTGGAGGCGATTCGACAATATTCGCTCGATATTGGCAAAGAGAATTGTCTCTATATCCATTTGACGCTCGTGCCCTATTTGAAGGCTGCAGGGGAACTCAAAACGAAACCTACACAACACTCGGTGGGACAACTTCGGGAAATTGGTATTCAGCCCGATGTGCTTGTATGTCGCACCGAGCGATCCCTCTCCCGTGGTGACCGTGAAAAAATCGCACTCTTTTGCAACGTGCCGATTCGTGCGGTGATCGAAGAAAAAGACAAAGATTTTTCGATCTATGAGGTGCCCTTCAGTCTAGTAGAAAATGAGTTGGATGAATTGATTGTTCGACGTCTAAATCTTCCTGCCGAATCGCTTGAGCTGGATGATTGGCAGGACTTGATGCAGCGACTTCGCAATCCACAGAGTGAAATAAGTATTGCGGTGGTTGGTAAGTATGCTGCACATCGGGATGCCTATAAGTCGATTTACGAGGCGATAGACCACGCCGGCATCGCACATCGCTCGCAGGTACGTATTCAGCCGATTCAAAGTGAACAGATCGAAGCGGAAGGTCCGGAGCGGTTACTTTCCACCTATGATGGGATTTTGGTGCCTGGAGGTTTCGGCGAGCGAGGGATTGAGGGTAAAGTCGAGGCAATTCGATTTGCTCGGGAGCGGAATATTCCTCTGTTGGGCATTTGCCTGGGAATGCAATGCGCTGTGATTGAATTTGCCCGTAATGTTGCCGGCCTGGAAGGGGCTCACTCGAGTGAATTCGATAAAGAGAGTCCGCACCCGGTCATCTGTTTACTTGATGATCAGAAAACAATAACGGACAAAGGCGGAACGATGCGGCTCGGGGCCCAACCTGCCTCGTTGGAACCGGGCAGCATCGCGGCGGAGTGTTACGATTTGCAAATGATCAGTGAGCGACATCGTCACCGTTATGAGTTCAACAATGTCTATCGCCAGCAGTTTGCCGCACACAACATGCAATTTTCGGGAACCAGTCCCGATGGCAAGCTGGTTGAGATCATTGAATTAGTTGGGCATCCGTGGTTCGTTGCTGCTCAATTCCATCCAGAATTCAAGTCAAAGCCAACTTCCGCACACCCGCTTTTTTCAGGCTTTGTGGCGGCGGCAGTGAAATATCACGCAGCACGTGCTGCTCGCTCCCAAGAAGCGACACGCGCCGATAACCAATCGTGGGAATCGAGTTCCTAAACCGGCTCGCGGTTGTGTTGCATCGGTTTAAGGTCATTTTCGAGATTCATTTTATTACAGGGTATGCCAACAATGAGCGATTCAGCGGACGACAAAAAAATTATTATCGACGAAGACTGGAAGAGTCAGGTCGAAGCCGAAAAAGAAGAGGCAGAAGCGAATCGAGAAGCGTCTGATGCGGCGGATCCCACGGGTTCGATCGGAAGTGAAGACGAAAAATCGACACAAGAAATACCGCTGCCACCCGCAGACTTTACAACCATTGTGAGTATGCTCGCGACCCAGGCAATGCTCAATCTGGGCACGCTGCCGAATCCGATGACAGGAAAAACAGATCGTAATCTTCCTCAGGCAAAGCACGCGATTGATTTGGTCGAAGTCTTGAAGGAAAAAACGAAAGGAAATTGCAATCCGCAAGAAGAAGCGATGCTGCAGAATCTATTGCATGAACTTCGCATGGCATATGTCGCCTCTCAGGGGCAGCCGGCCGGTGGTGCGGGCGGCGATTCAGAAGATACATAAAAAAACGCCATGCCCGGCCGTCTTTGAGTCCGCTGGCATCCGTGCCAACAATCCCGGTCTTAGGTGACTTACATTCCTATTCGGGCGACACAGGCATTGTGAATCAGATGCCTTTTTACTCACGACCGGGCATGGTCGTTCTTTTGTGTTTTATTTAGGTGGTTTGCTCAGCTTCCTTCCAAGTGCGTTGGTGTGGCTGCAACCGTTTGCCGCGTCATCCGGTGAGGCTGTCGAAAAGTCGCCTGAACCGAGGAATGCGTTTCTCCAGATAGGCTATCCAGGCGTCGGGTCGCCAGATTTCGGCACATACGGCCGCGCCAACAATCAGAACCTCTCCGCCCTGCTCGACTCCCAGAAACTCTCGGAATCCATCCGGGATGAGCAAACGTCCGCGACCTGCAATTTTGACTCTCCGTTGGCGGGTGGACAGCAAGCGTCCCAGCAATTGCAGCTCGTCGATGCGACCCTCGAGTTTGCCAGCGCGGAACTTCCCCCGCACCAGAGCCATGCCGGCATCCAGTTCGTCTTGTGAACGTCTCGTATTCCATAGGCTGAGGCATCCGGGCCGCTCCTTCGCCAAAGTGCAAAATCCGTCCGCCTCTACCAGAGGCTGCACCCACTCCTGCGGGATGGAAATTCGAAAGCGTTCGTCCAGTTGCCGGGGGAATTCCCCGAGAATTAGATCGTCTGCTTCTTCCATTGCACGTTTTTTCTCAACTGCGACCCGTTATGCCATAAAAAAATACAAAATCAAGTCTATAGGGTCAAAAACCCACAAAAAAATGTCATATTTATCAAAATTGGGATTTAAACCCACAATTTATGTGAAAAGGGTCGTGGAGGCCATTGGTTGTGTCCTGGCTTTGTAATGTTGTCGATAGCGATGCCTGCACCCGCGGTGCATTAACCCGTGAAATTGTTCAAATCCATGCTGACAGCCAGCATCTGATTCG
>JAYYJN010000175.1:0-6675 GCA_036146215.1 Planctomycetota bacterium | reverse complement strand
GAGCAGGAACATCACGATGCGCTGCAGCCGGGTGAAGCGGTGCCAGATTCCAGCGGCAGAGAGGCCACCAACGGCGATGCGGGTGATCTGCAGATGAGTCTCTTTGGCACCGAGGAGCATCCGCTGATTGAAAAGATCCGTCAGTTGGATCTCGAGAGCCTCACGCCGCTTGAGACGATGCAGCAACTGAGTGAGTGGCAAGTGGAGCTCGAGCAAGAATCGCAGGCCAAACCGCGTTAACCCACACCTGCTTGCGAATGTACTTGAGCAGCTTCGGCATGCAGTGACACAGGAAAGCCTTTAAAGGCGGGCGTCTTACTGGCCGGGTCGGCAGTCCGCGGCACCAGCACGTTGGCCTCCGGATAATACATCAGCGCATTGCCGGCACGAATGTCCTCATATGCCACCACTTCAATATGCTCGATCGCGCCGGTGCCGCTTTTCACCGTGACTCGCTCACCTGCCGAAAGGCCACGCGCGGCGATGTCATCCGGATGCAGCAGAATGATATCGCGGGCCGTTTGACCCCGGTAAAGATCCTCTTCTTCATAGACCACCGTGTTGAACTGACCCTCACTCCGGACGGTCATCAGTCGCAGCTCCTGGCCAGTGCCATTGAGTTCCGGCAGTGAAAAGGTGTGCAGGTTGGCTTTTCCACTCGCGGTGGCAAAGTGAGGTTCGTGGAAGGTGCGGCCGTCGATTTGAAATTCCTGGCCATCCTGTTTGGCAATCGAACCGATTGCGCCATAGCCGGGCACCGCCTCTGCAATCAACTCCCGAATATGTTCCGCATCTCGCAGCTGCTGCCAGTCGATGCCTGAACCGGTGCCCAGAACGCTCTGGGCCAGATGCGCAATGATCGCGATCTCGCTTCTGGGCCCCGCATGCCGCGGTGGTCCTCCATCGCTGAGTCTGACGAAATTAAACATCGATTCCTGGGTCGTCCGCTGCGGCTCTTCGTCCCGTGCCCGTACGGGCAAAATAATGGTCTCTTCCGCCAGTCCGTGCGCATGCCCCGTGTTGAGCGTGGTGTTGAGATAGACCATCGTGCCGAGTTTGCCGAGTGCATCTGCGGCAAAAGTCGCATCGGGATTGGAGCCATACAGGTTGCCGCCCAGGGCAAAGCCGAGACGCAAGCGGCCGGCGGCCGCCTCTTCCATGCACCCGAGCGTATCGAGGCCTGCCCGACTTGGGAGCGTCAGTCCTCGGTCGTGCTGCAGGTAATCAAAAATGGCCTGCTTCAGCTGCGGGGTCACGCCCATCGAACCAATGCCTTGGACGTTCGAATGACCGCGAATCGGGAGTAATCCCGCATGCGGTCGGCCGACCATGCCTCGCATCAGCGCAAGGGCTGCGATCAACTGCACATTCTGTACGCCGTGCGCATGGTGCGTGATCCCCATCGTCCAGCTGAAGACCACGTTCTTCGCCCTCGCATAGCTCGTCGCCACCCGATCGATGGCTGCGTGCTCAACTCCCGATTTATTTTCAATTTCCTCCCACGATGTGTTTTCGAGTAGTTGCCGAAGCTCGGGCCAACCCTCGCAGTGCTGCTCAAGCATCACCCGGTCAAGTTGACCCATTTCCAGAATACGTTTGGCAATGCCGGTCAGTAGTGCCAGGTCGCCACCGATATGTGGCTGAATGTATTGCGAGGCAATGGAGGTACCGAACAACAGACTCCGCCAGTCGCTCGGTACGCGGAAGCGAATCATGCCGGTCTCACGGACCGGATTAATCACAATCACCTCTCCGCCACGACGCCGGATATTTTTGAGTGTCGTCATAATGCGTGGATGATTGCTTGCCGGATTGCCCCCAATCACAAACACCAGATCGGCGTGCTCCACGTCATCTAACTGCAGCGTCGCGGTTCCTGTGCCGAGCACGGTCGAGAGCCCAACGCCACTGGCCTGATGACAGTAGTAGCTGCAATTGTTCACATTGTTGGTGCCATAGAGCCGAGCAAAAAGCTGCAACAAAAAACCGGCCTCGTTGCTGCTTCGACCGCTGAAGTACCAGAAGGTCTCGTGGGCCGAAAGCGACTTGAGCCGATCGCTTATCTTGTCATAAGCCTGCTCCCAGGAGATGGGCCGATAGTGAGATTCACCCCGCGTGTGCAGCAGCGGCATGGTCAGCCTGCCTGCCGCTTCAAGCTCCCGCGGAGTCATGCCCTGAAGCTGCTCGATGCTGGTTGTGGCAAAAAAATCGGCTGTGATCCCCGGCTGCATATCAGCCGCCATCGCCTGCATCGCCTTCTTGCAGACCTCGGGAAAACGACCCGCCTCGTTGATCATTCCGCCCCTCTGACCACCCATCCCGACGGCGCAGGTCTTGCAGGCGTTTTTCGATCGCAGCGCCCGGTAAAACCGCCAGATGCCGCCCGACTCGCGCGCCTTTCGCCACGCATAGCGGATCGCCTGCCATCCACCACCACTGTCAACCTTGCGGTTCACGAGAGAGCTACCGTTACGGTTTTATCTTCCAGGTAATTGTTGAGAGCCACTTCACCCAACTCGCGTCCTAGTCCAGACATTTTGAAGCCGCCGAAGGGTGCTGCCGCATCGAATGCATCGTAGCAGTTGATCCACACGGTTCCTGCCCGCACGCTACTTGCGATTTTATGCGCCCGCTCGATATCGCGTGTCCAGACCGCCGCCGCTAAGCCGTACATCGTATTGTTGGCTCGCTCGATCAGTTCGTCCGTGTCTCGGAATTTCAGGATGCTCATCACAGGCCCGAAGATTTCGTCGGTGGCGATATCCATTTCATCGGTCACATCGGTAAAGATGGTCGGCTCGATAAAATAACCTTGCTCGCCGGCACGATTGCCACCGGCAGCGCAAGTTGCGCCCTGCTCGTGCCCGATGCCAATGTACTTCATGATTTTGTCGAACTGAGCCTGATCCACCTGTGGTCCCTGCTCGGTCGACGGATCAAGCGGATTACCTAACTTCCGATTGGCGACACTCTCGAGCATCCGCTCCACAAAGGCATCGTGAATCGACTCTTCAACAAAGAGGCGACTTCCAGCACAGCAGCACTGTCCCATATTAAAAAACAGGCCTGCGTCGGATCCGGCCACTGCGGCATCGAGGTCGGCATCGGCAAATACGATATTGGGGCTCTTGCCACCGAGTTCGAAGGTAAGCCGCTTCATCGTGTCGGCCGCTGCACGCTGAATAATTTGCGCGGTGGTGTGCTCACCGGTGAACGCGATCTTGTCGACCATCGGATGCGCGACGATCGAACCACCTGCGGTCGGTCCAAAGCCGGGCACGATGTTGATCACTCCGTCCGGAAAGCCAGCTTCCTGCGCAAGTTTCGCCATTCGCAGACAGGTCAGTGGCGTTTGTTCGGCCGGCTTCATCACAACCGTGCAACCGGCAGCCAGTGCTGGGCCCCATTTCCATGCTGTCATCAGCATCGGAAAGTTCCAGGGAATGATCTGACCAGCGACTCCCACTGGCTCACGTCGCGTGTAGACAAAAAAATCACCACGCACGGGAATCGTCTTGCCGTGAAGCTTATCGGCCCATCCGGCGTAATAACGCAAGCAGTCAACCACCAACGGAAGATCGGCGGTCGAAGAGTCGGCAAACGGTTTGCCGTTATCAAGCGACTCAAGGGCTGCCAGACCTTCCAGATCCTGCTCGATCAGGTCGGCCAGTTTATACATTAACGCACCCCTATCGCGGGCGTCCATTTTTCCCCAGGGACCATCGTAAAGTGCGGCGTGCGCTGCTTTGGCCGCCAGGTCCACATCGGCTGCGTCCCCTTCGGCAACTTCACAAATCACTTCTTCGGTGGCAGGATTCACCGTTGCAAAGGTTTTTCCACTGACCGCAGGGACCCACTTGCCTCCTATAAAACACTCCGTCTCTCGGACCTCGGGGGTAGTGATCGGTTCACTTAGGGTTGCCATATGAGAATCTCCAGAAGGGGTCGAATATTTCCAGGATGTTTTCAAATTTTTTTACTGGCGCCCGCCTTGGGGGATGCCGATGCACGTTGTGCATCCAGCAAAATTCTACCCATCGCCCCGCACATTCGCCAACCGTACTGATATGTCGGGTGAATGCAGGCTAAAAAACAGGCAAAAACGCGAATGTCGACTTTCCCTGGCGTCAGAGATGATATAATTTGGAGAGTGTGAGACGCCCCGGTAAAGTACCGGTTCGATCCTCCCGGATGATTTCCCTGTTTATGGAGTATTTTTGTCCCATGTCTATTGTGATAACCGAACGGGCTGCCACCGAAGTAAAAAAAATTCTCGACGATCAAAAATATGAAGAGGGTACATTTCTCCGCGTAGGTGTCACCGGTGGTGGTTGCAGCGGATTCAGTTATGCACTCGGGTTTGACAAAGAGTATGATCAGCAGGCCGATTCCAAAACCAATCAGCATGGTGTGACCGTGGTGGTCGACAAGAAGAGCGCGCTTTATCTCGAGGGGACCTCGGTCGACTTTTACGAGGGTGTGGAAAAGCGTGGTTTCACGTTTGACAATCCCAATGCTGTGAAGTCTTGCGGTTGTGGTAGTTCCTTTCAGGCCTGATTCTTCCGATCGCTGAGAGTTTCCACTCGATTTTCTTTGCGCTCAGGCGAGGAGCCGCAACGCGTGCGGTAGAGGTCTGTGACGAACGATCAAATTGCAGATGTGCTCGATCAAGTTGCGGACCTCCTAGAGTTTGAGGGTGCGAATCCCTTCCGCATTCGAGCCTATCGAGGTGGCAGTCGAGTGGTGCGTGAACTTACCGAATCGGTCGCGGCAATCGTCGTGGATGATTCCCGAAAACTGACCGATTTGGCCGGGATCGGCAAAGACCTCGCCGAGAAAATAACAACGCTCATTGAAACGGGGCGACTGCCTTTTCTCGATGAATTGCTTGCGCGAATTCCTGAGAGTGTTCTCTCGTTGTTGCGGATACCGGGCCTCGGTCCGAAAAAGGCAGCGGTCCTCTATCGCGAACTTGAGATTGTGTCACTCGAGCAATTGCGTGCAGCTTGTGAATCGGGAGCGGTTCGCGCGTTAAAGGGATTTGCTGCAAAAACCGAGCAAGCAATTCTGGCAGGAATCGACTTGGCTGCATCGGCGAATGAGCGTATCTATTGGTCGAAAGCCGAAGAGATTGTGAACTCCCTTTTAACGCATATGCGCGGTGCAAAGGGAATCTCGCAGATGGAAATTGCGGGAAGTTTTCGTCGCGGGCGGGAGACTGTCGGTGACCTAGACTTGCTGGTCGATGCCGGGGACTCAGCACCGATCATGGACCGCTTCGGGGAATTTGAAGGAATTGCCGAAATTATCGCTCGCGGGGATACCAAAATGTCTGTGCGATTGGAAAGTGGACTTTCGATCGACTTGCGCGTGGTCCCTACCGAATCGTTCGGCGCCGCTTGGCAATATTTTACCGGTTCCAAGGCGCACAACGTCCATCTCCGCGGTATGGCGAAAAAACAAAAACTCAAAATCAATGAGTACGGCGTTTTTCGCGGCGAAAAGCAAATTGCCGGGACCAGTGAAGCGGAGGTATATGCTGCACTCGGTTTGCCACACTTCCCACCGGAGTTACGAGAAGATCGCCAGGAATTTCAATGGGCCGCCGAGGGGGATTTGCCGAAGTTGGTGCAATTGAAAGATATTCGCGGTGATTTGCACATGCACACGACGGCGACAGACGGAAAAAATTCGCTTGAAGAGATGGTCGAAGCGGCAGTGGAGCGTGGACTTTCCTACATCGCTATTACTGATCATTCGCAGCGTGTGACGATGGCCCACGGACTCGATCCCGAGCGATTGCTTGTACAGTGGAAACGGATCGACGCGCTGAACAAAGATGTAAACATTGACGTTTTAAAAGGAATCGAGTGCGATATCCTTGAAAAGGGTGGACTCGACTTGCCGGACGATGTTCTGGCGCAGGCCGATTATGTGGTCTGCAGTATCCATTACGGACAGAATCAGCCGCAAACACAAATCACAGACCGTGTGATTGAGGCGATTGAGCACCCCTACACCACTGCGATTGCTCATCCGACGGGACGCTTGATTGGTCGTCGCAAACCATATGCGGTTGATCTCGCAGCGGTGATTTCCAAAGCGGTTGAGCATAAAAAATTGCTGGAGCTCAACGCTAACCCTGCACGACTCGATTTAGATGATATTGCTTGCGCTGCGGTCAAAGCGGAAGGTGGCTTGGTGGTTATCTCGACCGATGCCCATAAGACGAAAGGGCTTGATTCCATGCGATACGGTGTGCTCCAAGCGCGACGGGCAGGGCTGACAAAAAGCGATGTGGCGAACACCAAGACCTGGAAACAGCTGCAGAAATATCTTGGCGGTCAGGGAACAAAAAAACCGGGTGGAAAAAAGTAGCCCACTCCACCGCACCCCTCCGTGCCTCTCCGCACCCCTCCGCACTGGGGATGGTCGCCCGTTGACGGTTTCTCCGCTGGCTCTCTATACTCCACCGTTCCGGATATCGAATCGCGTGAATCGACGTTTAACTTTTGCCCCGAGGAAGGGCCACGACGGATGAAAATACACGAATTCCAGGCGAAAAAACTTCTGCGTGCTGCTGGCGTTGCCGTACTCGAGAATCAAGTTTGCTCGGCTGCTTCCGAGGCGGGTGGTGCCTTCGAGTCGCTCGGCGGTGAGGTGGCGGTGGTTAAG
>JAYYJN010000174.1:0-5095 GCA_036146215.1 Planctomycetota bacterium | reverse complement strand
AAAAAGATATTCCGGAGGAAAATAAAGAGCAAATCGATTTTCTATTCAAACGGGCCGACGTGATTCGTCGAGATGCCACTCGGCACTTAGCAACGATCGCTTTGGATGAGGGAAATTACCCCCTCGCAGAATATTATCTTGACCAAACCGACAAACAACAAACTGCCCCTACTTGGCCAGAAGATGCGGTTAAACGTTCGACCACGATGACCCGCGGTCGCGTGGCTGAAGCGGCGGGTGACTTATCGAAAGCAGTGCAGCAATACCGGGAAGTTTCCGGACCTGAGCGGGATGAGGCAGCGCAACGCATTAAACGGATTCAATCCAAGCTGTCCTCCGAGAAATCGTAATGCCATCCTCGCCAACGGAGGCAAATCCTCCAATCCCGAAAATTGGGCGACAGGCGATAGACGCCTACCGACACCGCTTCAGGGAGTCGCCGCACTGGCTGAGCCTTGCTCCGGGCCGCGTAAATTTGATTGGTGAGCACGTTGACTATAACGACGGACATGTACTTCCGATTGCGATCGATCGCTGCACGGCGATTGCCGCCGGACCCTCGCCCGATGCGGTGAGCCGTATGGAAAGCCTTGGTATCGCTGAGCAAATACAAACCTCTGATTTCTCATGCGCTGAACAGCCCTCCTGGGCCGCCTATGTTCTCGGCCCACTGCTGCTTTGCCAGCAACGCGGCTTACAATTCGATTCATTCTCGGCAGTCATCGCCTCCGATGTTCCCCGTGGCGCGGGCTTGAGTTCTAGTGCCGCGATTGAAGTTGCGAGCGCGACACTGGTTGAATTGATGTCGGGTGATCACATCGAGCCGATGGAAAAAGCTCGCCTTTGTCAGCGGGCTGAACATGAATTCGCCCGAGTCCCATGTGGCATTATGGATCAGGCGGTAAGTGTGGCGGCCCGCGCTGAAACGGCACTCTTGATCGATTGTCAATCAGAAACTTGCCGGAATATTCCCTTCGGCCGACGGGATGTCAGTCTCTTGATCGCTAACACCAACGTGCGACATTCGCTGGCCGACGGTCAGTATGCCACCCGACGTCAGGAGTGCTCCCAAGCATTGGATCAATTGGGCAAATCGAGTTATCGCGATCTCACTATAAATGTGATTGCTGACTCGAGGCTCGAGGGCAAGCTACTTCAGCGAGCGCGGCACGTCATCTCTGAAATCACGCGAACCCAGCAAGCCGCATCTGCCCTTGAATCGGGTGATTGGATCCGGTTCGGAAAGTTGATGAACGAGAGCCATCGTTCCCTCGCCGAGGATTATCAGGTCAGCTGCGTTGAACTTGATGCGATGGCACAGATTCACTGGGATCTCGGCCTCGATCATGGTGTCTTCGGCTGCCGCATGACCGGGGGCGGATTCGGTGGGTGTACCGTATCTTTGGTACAAGCCGAAACAGCCAAGTCGGTCGCAGCTCAGGTCCACCAAGCCTATCTGACGGCGACGGGAATTGAGCCGGAACTTTTTATTGTGGCACCGAGTGACGGGACGCGAGGAATCTTGCTGGGCGGAACGTAGAAATCATAAAACCCGCACAATCGGGAATTGATTTGGCCGCTTGATGCCGATTTCTGAGCTAAGATAGAAATTGAAGGAACAGTCCCAAGGGATGGTGAGGTAATGGCCACGAAAAGTCTCGACACTAAAATTGCGCGAATCCTGAATGATCCAGGCTGCGGCGATTTTCTACTCGCCGACGCGAAAGATGCAGATATGGCTGGGGGAATGGCCGCGCCGGGAAAAAGTCCAGAGCATCACGCCGACGAGGGCCGCTTTCGATCTCTGGATGACTACCGGGAATTCATCCGACAAAACGTCCGGGAAGGTCTGGTGGACATCATGCTGATGAGCGCCAGCACGAACGAAGTTCTTACATTGCGTGAGCGCATATTTGACTCCTCGCATGTCACGCCGGCCATTCGAGCCAACGACACCACCGATATCTGGCTCGCGCAAGGTGGTCAATACACTCAGCAACCGGCCAGGCCCTTCCGCACCGCCGAAATTGATCACGGAATGTGCGGGAAGCTGGATTGCTCGTCAGAGGAACGGTCCCTCGGCGCCGACCTCGGGCTTTATTCGGTAACGTATAACAACGATATTCACTTAGACGCTGCAATGCTCGAGGGCTACAAAGCGTTTCGTCAGGAGGCCGAAAAAAAAGGCTTTCGCCATTTTTTGGAAGTCTTTCCACCCAACGCCCCGCAAGCACCAATCGTGAATCTAGGAAGATTCATCAACGATAATATCGCGCGTACGCTCGCCGGAGTCGCGGGGAAGGGCAGGCCGTTGTTTCTGAAAGTTCCATATCAGGGACCAGCCGCAATGGAACAACTCGTTGCATACGACCGGCACCTGGTCGTCGGCATTCTGGGTGGATCTTCAGGAACCACGTTTGACGCTTTTCACCAACTATGGGAAGCCAAGAAATATGGAGCAAGAGTGGCGCTTTATGGCCGAATGATCAATAATTCGGAACATCAATCATCATTCATACGCCATCTGCGTTTACTCGCTGACGGTGAAATCGATGAACCGGCTGAGGCGGTGCGAAGCTACCATGCGACACTTGCAAAGCTAAAAATCATGCCGTATCGAAGCCTCGAAGATGACTTGGTATCGACACTGAGGCAAAGTGCTTATGGCAGTAAGAGTGGTACCCCCGCAAGCAAACACACCTCCAACGTGAAATCTGCACGCCAATTCGCATCTTCGTCAGATAAAACCACCGCGGATGAGGAAACACCGGATTTCTCCAAGATGTCGCAGCAGGAAAAGCTGCAATGGAACCGGCAGCGTCTCGACCGTACGCTCGGAACATGATGGTTCAAATCCGCGCAAGAATCTCGGGAAGCACCTCCAGGAGTGCATCGATCTGAGGGTCGGTGCCCACGGTAATCCGCACGCCATCACCCCAACCTTCGTATTCCATGTAGCGGATCAAAATGTGTTCATTTTTCAACTGCTCATAGATATCCCGCGCCGATTTTTCAGGATGGATGCACCAGAGAAAATTCGCATGATAACGAGGAATCTGAAATCCCATCGCTGTTAGTGCATCGTTCATCCGCGCGCGAGTCGCTTGAATTTGCTTGCGATTTTCATCACGCCATCGTTGATCGGATATGGCGGCGGTCGCCCCCACAATCGACAGCGTGTCACAATTATAGCTATCCTTCACGCGGGACAAACGTCCAATCATCTCCGGTTGGGCTACGAGATAACCGAATCGTAATCCCGCGAGGGCATATGATTTACTCAGCGAACGGGTAACGATGACATTCGGCCACTGTTTCACCAAGTCTAGAGCATTCGCGTCTGCAAAGTCGACATAGGCTTCATCAATCACGAGCGGGCAGGGGAGTGCTGAAGCGAATTGGGCGATTTGATACGAGTCGATCATCGTACCGGACGGACTGTTCGGATTCGCGATCACTGCAAGCCGGACACGATCAGCGCCTGCAACGAAGCGGTTGTCCAGCGACCAATCCTCAGCATAAGGCACCGGATCGGGTACCGCACCCTGAATGTGGCACAGCGTAGGGTAAAGAACATAACCCGGCTCACTATAGCGGACCGCATCTCCTTCGCCGGCAAAGGCCCGCACCAGAATCGTGAGCAGATCGTCACTTCCATTGCCGCATAAAATCCAATCCTCCGCCACTCCAAGTACCGTTGACGCTGCTGCGCGGAACGCGGTGGCATCGGGATCCGGATAACGGGCAAGGCGGACTGCATCGACCGCTCGGATTGCCTGCAGCACGCTTTCCGGCGCCGGATACGCGTTCTCGTTCGTGTTCAACTTAATGAACTTGCCTTGCTGTGGCTGTTCTCCGGGCGTATACCCGGAAAGCGAAGCGATATTTTCGCGAAAATATTTCAATGCCATCTCTCTCCCTTGGCGATCCCTTACGATCGATCCCTTACACGGACATCGACACTGTGCCGATGAGCAGTAAGCCCCTCGCGCTGGGCCACCTCAGCCAAGGCATCGGCTACATTTGCTACGGCCTGCTGTTCAAATTCAATAATACTGGTTGACCGCATGAAACTGTTTGCCGAAAGTCCGTTACTGAACCGTGCAGTACCACCGGTCGGCAAGACATGCGAGGGACCGGCCACGTAATCACCGAGTGCGACAGGTGTTTGGCTGCCGATGAAAATCGCCCCCGCGGCGTGAAATGCGTCTACCCGTTCGCGTGCATCCCGAATCGCTAGCTGCAGATGTTCTGGCGCAATCCGATTGGTCATTGCAATCACTGAGTCCATATCAGAGAGGCAAACCAAAGCACCATACTGAATGAGACTTTCGCGGGCCGCCTCGCTCCGACTGAGCGTGGGTAGCAAACGCCCCAAAGCGTGCTGCACCTCGCCAATTAAACGTTTACTGGTTGTCAACAACAAACTCGACCCGGGTGCATGTTCTGCCTGAGCCACCAGGTCAGCGGCGGCTAAATCCGGATCCATTGATTCATCAGCCACGAGAACCAACTCGCTCGGCCCTGCAATCGAGTCGATCGCAACTTCTCCATAAACGTGTCGTTTGGCCAGCGCAACGAACAGGTTGCCCGGACCACATATGAAATCAACCGGACGAATGTCTGACACGCCATAGGCCAGCGCCGCCACGCCCTGCGCGCCTCCGATGCGATAAACTTCGTCGATGCCCAACGCGCCGCAAGCGGCGAGGAAATCCTGATTTTCCGCGCCGAAAGGAGTGGGTGGCGCAACAACCGCAACTTCTTTCACACCCGCTGCCTGCGCGCAGAGAGCCGTCATCAGCAGCGAGGAGGGGTAAGCGGCTGCACCTCCAGGAACGCAAATACCAACTCGCTGGAGCGGCAAATAGCGATGCGTCAACTCACCACCTCCGGGGACCGCAATGCGTGTTGTCTGATGGAGTATCGCGGTTTGAAAACGAAGAACATTCGCGCGGATCGTCTCCAAGGCACGTAAATATTCTGGACTTGCCTGCTGATAGGCTGCATCAATCCTGTGTTGCCCTACCCGGATTGTTTCTGGCGTGAGCTCAGCATGGTCGAGCAGTCGGGTGTAACGCATGACTGCCTCCAG
>JAYYJN010000173.1:0-4257 GCA_036146215.1 Planctomycetota bacterium | reverse complement strand
ATGGCAACACTCTGCCTGGAGGTCTATTATCGCTTCTTGCCGATCTACGGCGGCACAACCGCGAAAACAAAACAAAGGCCTCCGGTCCGCTAAGGCGTTTGAGGCACTGCGAGGCACTGCAATGCCTTGATCCCGTCGCCCTTGGATGCACCAGCAAACAGAACGCGATGTCTTTTATTGGGCGGATTTACGTGTTCTACGAGACCGTCGACCAATGTCGCGTTTGACACACCGTCTCCGTCGGCTAAAATAAAGGTGTCAAGGAAGTTACGGCGGTTTCCCGGTCGCCTGAGCGGAAATGCGTCCGGTGGCTTTCAAACTTGCAACGCTGGATTCCATCATGAACCCATTTTTCGCCTACTTCGGTTTACCCGGTCCGGTCGAGTTACTCATCGTGGCCGGCATTGTGTTGTTACTCTTCGGCAATCGCCTGCCGAGCGTGATGCGATCGATGGGCCGCGGGATTGTCGAATTCAAAAAGGGTGTGCAGGGTATTGAGGACCAGTCCGATGCCGACGCAGCCAAAGTGACGACTGATGCGGCCCAAACTGTAGCGGAAGATACCGTTCATTCGGCGTCGGTCGACAGCAACCGAACTTAGACTGAACTTAGACTGAATTTGGTGTTAGCGGCGGCTTAGCTTAGCGGCTGCTTTGCAAAGGGCCTGCCGGGCTTGGACAACACAGAGACAGAGACACAGGAGCACCGCAGATGTTCGGAATCGGCATGCAAGAAATGATCATCATCGGGGTCATTGGTGTCTTGCTGTTCGGCAAGCGGCTTCCCGAGGTCGGCCGCTCGGTTGGGAAAAGCCTGATGGAATTCAAACGCGGTATGCAGGGCATCGAGTCCGAGATTCAGGGTGCCCGCCAGGCAGTGGACCATGCAGCGTCGCAATCGGCAAGCTATGAAGAATTGGCCGACGACTATCCGGAACCCGCGGTGCCGAAGTTTGAACCACCGTCTGACGACGCAAAGAGTGCGAATTCGTAGAACGTGGAAGCGGCTGCCCGTCGCTACTTTAACTCGGGACCATTGACGTGCTGTGGCCAACGTGGTCCGATATTCCTCTTCGGCTGTTGTCGAAATCGGGCGGCTAGCTCAGTTGGTTAGAGCGCTGTGTTCACACCGCAGAGGTCACTGGTTCGAATCCAGTGTCGCCCACTCATGCAAAGGCCCACCGAAGTCGGGCTAAAAAATATCTGGAAAATCGGCGATTTTGTCGCGTTTTTTGCAACCGGGGGTGCAAATCGGCCCATGCTCAAAAAAAGAAATAATCGTTGACCGCAGGCCGAAAGTAGCTAAACTGGGGGAAAGAAGAAGTGCCGTGGAGTGTTTAGCCTTTCTCTGAGGTAGGGGCCAATGAGATTTTCAAAATTGCCGGTTCATTTGCTCGCAGCGTGGTGCGGGCTGCTTCTATATAGCTCAGTCAGCAACGGCGGGTTTGACGATTCAAACTCGGACAACATTATTCTCTGGTCAGGCTCTGATCTTTCGAGCACGATGGTGACTGCTGCTCCTGGTGAAACCGTGCAAGTTTTCGCCATCATCAACAACAACAACGGTAACTACGGGCATTCGCATGGTAACTGGGTGCCGACCGTCGGATACCACGTGGAGGCCGCCTGGGACCCCAACGCCGTCGACGGCAATACCTTTAATTGGGATAACAATCCTGGCTACACCGGACTCAACGGGCAAGGTGCAAGTGTTTCAATCCACAACGATCACCTTTACTGGTTGCTCGGCAACGCCAATTATGGTCATCACAATATGAGTGCCTGGGAGCAGTCTCGAGACACGACCAATGGCTCGGCAACTTGGCGGACGCTCTCGAACTTTGGCATTTACGTCGGGGCTTATCATCCGTACGCCTATATCTACGAAAACAGCATCCTCACCAGCTTTTCGTTTGATGTGAAGAGCGATGTATTCGAGAATGTACCTTTCACTGCCCAGTTAATTGACGGCGAATTGATGGCGGTCTATGACACTCACCTGGGCGTTGGTTTCTGGGCTCGGTCGGTTTACGATCCGACCGTGTTGCTCGAGAGTTGGACCACCACCGCGACCACCAACGGCACCACGTTGCGGGTGATGACCCCACTGAGTTCGCTTGGCGGCGGGTCAACGGTTCCCGAACCGGCAGCCGCACTACTGCTGGGTCTCGGTTGCGTCGGGCTCATTGTCGCGCGTCGAAGACGCTGAGCTATCTCTCAATGCTATCGAACACTGTGGTCCGATGGCCGAACTGGTGTTCTACCCCCTAAGCTCAGACTTACATGGTGCGGTCGCGCGTGTTTTGCCTAGGAATTCAAGCTCGCTAGATATCTTTCCGCAACCTCGAGGTGGGCGCTCCGCTTGGCAGGCGCCATCTTACGGACCATCGCACACATCATCGCCCAACGAGGATTCTTGGCAAGCTCTGTGCGATGATTCCAGATCCAACGCCAGTAAAGGCCGTCCCAAATCGTGGTCCAATCGCCTCCTGGGTAGTTGCTCATCTTTCGAATGTATGAGGATCCGGAAAAATAGGGTTTGGTTGTAATCTGCCCGCCATCGGCATGTTGGCTCATCGCATATACATTCGGCACCATCACCCAGTCATAGCTGTCGACAAACATCTCCATGAACCAGCGGTAAATTTCGTCGGGATTAAACTCACAGAGGAACATAAAGCCACCGAGCACCATCAATCGTTCGATGTGATGGCAATAACCGGTGGCAAGGATCCGCCTGATCACGTCATCGAGCGGAAGGATTCCCGTCGATGCTTCATAAAAACTCGTCGGAATCGCTCGAGTATGCCCCCAGTGATTGGTCGTTCGCATAGTAACGCCCAGATCGTCGTAGGTGGCTTTCATAAATTCGCGCCACCCGATGATCTGACGGGTGAAACCCTCGAGCGCGTTGAGGGGCACCTCATTCCGCTTGGCAAATCGAAGGGTGCGGTCGACAACTGTTTTTGGCGTCAGCAAACCCGTGTTGAGCATCGGGGTAAGCACGCTGTGCCAGAGCCAAGGTTCCCCGGACACCATGGCGTCTTCAAAATCTCCGAATCGCGAAAACCGATGGCGCAGAAAATCATCCAGCCACTTCTTGGCCGCCTTGTGCGATGTGGGATAGATCAACCGTTCGAGACTACCAGGATGGTTGCCATAGTTTTTCTGCACATGATCGCGTGCAGCGATGTCGATCGGATCACGGCGAGACTGGGCGAGCCGGGGAATTTCGCTTATCAGGGTTTTAGGCACCTTCTTACGGTTTTCATCGTCAAAACTCCACTTGCCACCCTGCGGTTGCTCGCCCTCCATGAGTATGCCGAGACGCCGGCGCTGAAATTTATAAAAGTCCGCCATAAACCACCGTTTTTTCCCCGCGCGATATGCCTGATTGTCTTCTCTCGCGTTTAAAAACATCGGCGTGTCGACCGTGATTAATTCGAGGTGAAACTCGTCACAATATCGCTCTAGTCGACGCGAAAGCAGATGGTCGTGCGGATCGCTGACCGTAACAGTCTTTGCCTTGCCACTCAGGCCCTGTAAATAGGTGCGAAGCGCGTTGCGTTTTTTGCGATGCTCGACGTAATCGACCGTAAGATCCGCGTCGCGTAACCACTGCTCGTATCGCTTCATGGTCGCGCGATGAAACCATAGCTTCTGCTGATGAAAGCACTCCGGGTGGTCGACGTCACCGAAAAACAGATTGTCTTCAACAACCGCAATCCGCTTCGGCCCTCGGGAAAGACCCGGGTGGTCTTCGAAAAGCTGATGGGGGAATACCAGTAAGACAGTGTTGGTGCCCGTCGCACTCATGATCGATCCCCGCCCGTGAGTCACCTGATCTGGCCCGAATCCCGAACTTCGCCTGACAGCAAGCTATGCTTCGGCATCGAGCACCGTGACGCACGCGCTGGCATAGGACGCCACCGGCGCGGGCTGCTGAAGTTGATGCTCGTCGCCTTCCGCGGTGTCACGACCGTAGGCAAATCTAGCGCGGTCCGTTTTCCAATCATTCAGTGAGTATTCGATGACTGAGGTATCGGTCTCGCGAACTTTGATCTTTACCAACCGAAAACCAATCGCCGAAATTTCTGAAAACAAGGTGTAGGCCAAATTTTCCACACTTGTCGGTCCCTCAAGCAGCTTCAACTTAAAATGCTCTCCGTGCGTCTTCATGTGCTCCTTGAGGGTGCTGTACAGCGGATCGGCTCGGTGTATGAGCATTCCATGATCATAATTCTGACTGATCAAGCGG
>JAYYJN010000172.1:0-3586 GCA_036146215.1 Planctomycetota bacterium | reverse complement strand
TGGTCTGAGCGATTGATCAGTTTGTCGTTCAGTTTTTGCTCTGCCACGTCCATGTGGAGGATGTCCATCAGCGGGTATTATTTTTCAGGCCGCATCCGATCGTCGTCGATCGGAATCACCGTTTTGGAATCGAATCACCGAGTCTGCAACACGCTCGAGGTTTTCGGCAGGCAATTCAGGGTAAAGTGGTAGCGATAAAATTTCTCGGGCATGCCGATGCGCAACTGGAAAGTCCTCAGGCGTATGACCAAGACGCGCATACGCCGGATAATACGGCAAGGCTTTGGGGTAATTGACGAGCGACGGGATTCCCTCGGATTTCAAGTGTGTTCTCAAAGCATCGCGATCACCGGCGCGAATCACATACAGGTGATAGGCATGCTCACACCCGTCTCGTACGGGTGGACAGGTGATGTTCGGGGTATTGGCCAACAGAGCATCGTAGTGAGCAGCGTGTTGGCGCCGCAGTTTGGTCCAGGCTTTTAAATAAGGAAGTTTCACATTCAGAATTGCGGCTTGCAGGCTATCCATTCGGCTGTTGATGCCCTCGATCTTGTGGATATTTTTTCCCCCATGGCGGGCAAGCAATCTTGCGTAGTCCGCGTACTCACTTTGATTGGTCACAAGACATCCCGCGTCGCCCATCGCTCCGAGATTCTTTCCCGGATAAAACGAAAATGTCACAATGTCACCAAAGGTGCCCGCGTATTGTCCGTTGCATTGGGCTAGGTGTGCCTGAGCACAGTCTTCGATTACCCATAAGTTTCGACGAAGCGCAATCTCCGTAATTCGCTTCATGTCGGCAGATTGACCATAGAGATGGACGACAACGATTCCCTTTGTGCGGGGCGTAATGTGTTGTTCAATTTTTTCAGGGTCGATGCAGAAATAGTCGGGCTCGGTATCGCAAAAGACAACGTTGCCACCGGCCTGAGATATCGTTTCGCTCGTGGAAATCCAACTGTGCGCTGTCGTGATCACCTCATCGCCTGACTGTACTCCCAGTGTCCGCAGGGCGAGATAGAGGGCATCGGTCCCGTTGCCGCATGAAACACAATGCTTCACGCCCAAAGTCTGAGCGTAACTTTCCTCGAATTTCTCGACATGCGTACCGCCGATGAAAGATGAATTTTCAATGACGCCACTAATCGCCAAGTCGATATCGATCTTGATAGATTGGTATTGCAGATGAAGGTCGATGAATTGCATCTCGTTTGTCTTCTCGGATCAAAAATAGGTCTGTTATTCCAAGTCAAATTGCCCGGCGGAACCGTGCAGGATTGCCACAATAAATACCGGGTTCCGTAATGTCCTTTGTGACCACCGATCCCGCACCAATTACCACATCGTCACAAATGCAAACGGGCAAAACTGTCGCGTTTGTGCCTATCGAAACACGATTTCCTACCTGAGTATGCTGCCATTTAGTCATGTCGCCACCTGCTGGCTTACCGTTTCGAAACAAATCATTGACAAACATTACCCCATGTGACACGAAGCAATTCTCACCAATCGCCACTAGTTCACAGATAAAAGCATGCGACTGTATCTTGCATGATGCACCGATCAACGCGCCTTTCTGTATTTCGACGAAAGGGCCAATAAAGCAGTCATCCCCGATTGTGCAACCGTAAAGATTGCACGGCTCGACTACACGGACATTCGTGCCGAAGGATACATTTTTAATACCGGCGTGTGTGATTGTGGGTTCCATTGCTCGGAAGCTGCGGTGTAAATTTTTTCAATAATTTCAACAGTTTTCAGTCCTTCGTATCCATGAGTTGCAATAATACCGTCGTTAGTCAGCACATCGACAACGTTTTCATAAACACGATCGTGATTCGACATCGAGCCAACATATTCACCGTATTGATTCGCCGGTCGTCCGGGAGGCAAGTGGTCTATGATTCCATCGGCAAGATTCTGATATTCAAGTTCATTCAGGTACTGCCCACCAATCTTAACGGTTCCCCTGTCGCCAAAGATGGTAATTGATCCCTCCATGTTCTTGGCATGGCTATTGATTGTGAAATGCACAGTGCCCAGAACGCCATTAGCAAACTGAAGGGCAACCACCCCGCAATCTTCGAATTCGATAATCCCCTGATGGTCTCTGTTCGCCAAAAAAGCGTGAGCAGATGCAACGTCTCCAATCAACCAATAGAGAAGATCGATGAAGTGACTGAATTGTGTAAATAGGCAACCGCCGTCCAGGTTTCGACTACCCTTCCATGAATTTCGATAGTAATTTTCGTTCCGGTTCCAGAAGCAATTGAGTTGTACGCTCGAGATGTTTCCGACGCCACCTCGTTCGAGCAAATCTTTAACTGCCACCACTGGCGGATTAAAGCGGTTCTGCTTGACGACAAACAGGCGTCGATTGGCACGTTCCGCCTGATGGATCATCTCGCCACAATCGCTCGCTGAAAGTGCCATCGGTTTTTCGCACAACACATGGCAATTTGCTTGGAGCGATCGAATCGTATGCTCTGCATGTAATCCATTGGGACTGCAGATAGAAACTATATCAATCTCAGTGCTTTCGAGCATTTCTTGGAGTTCTGTGAATGGAATTGCGCCGCATGTGTCGGTGATCGCTTGGGCTTTTTCCCTTTTTATATCGCAAGCGGCAACAAGTTTGCCAACGCGCTGAATGTGTTCTGCATGACGTTGGGCGATGCGACCACAACCGATAATTGCAAATCGTAAGCGTTTCTTTGATTCAGTCATGCCTAGGCAACCTTTTTGTAGAGTTGCTCCATTAAAATGTCTTGATTCGGATAACTAATGAGCACGGCTCGATGGATGCCGTGAAAAACAAACATGCTTCCTGCCGAAACGGCAGACGCATTTGCCTCAGAAACAGCGGTAAAAAAATCGGTGATTGAATGTGCGCCACCGGCGGCGATTATCGGTACGGGAACTGCGTCGGAGACATCTTTGACCAAAGGAATGTCGTATCCTCGTTGAGTACCATCGCGATCCATCGAGTTGAGGTAAATTTCACCCACCCCATATTCGACCGCCATTTTCGCCATTTCGACGACATTGCGTCCCGTGTATTTTGTGCCACACGAAGTGACAGCCTTGTATTTTTTTCGCCATGTTTTTTTTGCATCAATGGATGCAACAATGCTCTGCGATCCGAAAGTGTTGGCTGCACATCGGATCATTTCCGGTTGTGAACTTAAGGCAGAATTGATCACTACCTTTTCGACACCAAGTGAAAAAAGTATCCGCATCTGTTCAATATCCGATATCCCACCTCCATACGCGACCGGCATAAAGCACTCCGAGGCAATCTGTTCGACCATTCTGAAATCGGGAGGTCTTTTATCGCGAGAGGCATCGATGTCCAAGAGAATTAACTCGTCGACTTCCTTTTCGTTAAATATTTTCACAGCATTGATCGGATCGCCCACGTAAGTGGGATGCCGAAATTGGGTTGTTTTGACAACACCTCCACTCTTTAGAAGTAAGGTCGGAATAACTCGGATACGTTTCATCGTTGAATCAGGTCAATTGAGGGCCGCATAATTTGCCAAAAGCTTCTTGCCGAACCGATGGCTCTTCTCGGGATGAAATT
>JAYYJN010000171.1:0-3667 GCA_036146215.1 Planctomycetota bacterium | reverse complement strand
CGCCGCTCCGTTGCTGGCCGGCTCTTCTGCTGTTTGCACTTCCGGTTCCGTGTTGCCTGGCGACGGGGCGGCCTCTGCCTCTGCATCTTCTGCGGTTGGCTCGTCAGTCGGCTTGTCGCCATCGACCACGATCTCATAAATCAGACCGAGATCGACAATGTTTACGAACAATTCCGCGTCAATCACATTCTTAAGTTTCTCCAGCACCGCATCTTGCGAAATAGAGGCAGGTGAATCGGACATGCTGATCGCCTTTCTTATTCGTATTCGCGGATCCGCTGACTGATTGCATCGCCAAGCGCCCGGCGGACGCTCTCCAGTGGAATCCGGTCAGAGACCTGTTGGAAAAATCCGCTAACGATCAGGCGGACTGCTTCTTCACGCGTTAGTCCGCGGGCCTGACAATAGTAAATCATCTCATCGTCGACCCGACCGGTCGTGGCTCCATGGGTGCATCGCACGTCGTCGGCTTCGATTTCGAGTCCCGGAATTGAATCGGCCCGAGCACTTGGATTGAGGATCAGATTATCGTTCCGCTGGTAGCCGTCGGTTTTCTGCCCTAATGGATCGACTTTGATCATCCCGCGCCAGACGGTTCGCGAGTCGTCCTGTAGTGCGCATTTGTAAAGGAGATCGCTATGGCACCCCGGTGCCTCGTGGTGCTGCAGGGTGTGATATGAGAGATGCTGTTTTCCTTCCGAGAAGATCACCCCGTTCACCTGGGCATCTGCGCCTGTGCCTGCCAGTGCCACGTGCTGATTGACTTTTGCCAACTTGGAACCAAGGGCCCCGATGGTCCATTGAATGGATGCGTCGCGATCAATCACCGCCTTCTGGTGCGAAAAATGCCATACGCCGGTGCCCCATTCCTGGAGGTTGACGTACCGCAGGCGACTGCCAGGAGCCAACAGCATTTCCACTGCACCCACGTGCAGGCCCGAATCGCATCCGGGCATGCTGTGCGATTCCGCGAGGAAGGTCGCTTCTGCTCCTTCTTCCAGCACGATCAGAGTGTGTCCCAGATCAACCTGGCCTTCACCGAGTGCGGCAAGCGCACAAAGCGGTTTCTCAATTACCACGCCACGCGGGACGTATAACAGTGAACCGCCCTTCCAGAAGGCCGCATGCATGGCTGAAAACTTGTCGTACAACGGGTCGACCGCCCGCGTCATAAAGTGCGGTCGAATCAGTTCCGCATGTTCACGGATCATCGATTCGGTATCACCGAACAGCACGCCCTGGTCAGTCAGTTCAGAATCAAATTCAATGTCATTCGACTCCGAATCTTTGCTGGACATCATTCCGGCGACTTCAATTTCACCCCCGAGCACCGAAGGGGGGAGCGCGTCACCGGACTTGTTTTCCTCCTGACCGAACTTATCAAGGCGGAATAGTCGGATATCGGTCCGCATCCATTCCTCATCGCGCTGCGATGGCATCGGCAGTTCACTGAAATGCTTCCAGGCGGTGTGTCGCAGATCGGTCAGCCAATCCGGTTCATCCCGCGCTGCCATAAACGCGTCAAAGGCTTCTTGCGTGAATCCCATCGGGAGGGTGCTTTCGGGCATCATCGTTCTCGCCGGTGCCGGCTCACATTGAGGCTAACTTGGATCTGTTTCACAAACACGATTTGGAAATCGGGAAGCGAGAATTAACCAACCGAACCTTCCATCTGTAGTTCAATCAATCGATTCATTTCGACCGCATATTCCATCGGTAACTCTTTGATAAGCGGTTCGATAAAACCATTCACAATCATCGTGCTTGCTTCCGCTTCGGAAAGTCCGCGGCTGGTGAGGTAAAAGAGCTGTTCCTCTCCGATTCGCGAAACGCTCGCTTCGTGTCCGATCGACACATCCTGTTCATCAATTTCAATATAGGGATATGTGTCACTGCGGCTTTCTTTATCAAGAATCAATGCGTCACAAACCACATTTGACTTGCTTTTCACCGCACCCTCCTCGACACGCACAAGGCCGCGATAGCTGCTCCGGCCCCCGTTTTTAGAGATGGACTTGGAGATAATTTGGCCGGTGGTGTTCGGTGCGGCATGCACCAGCTTTGCGCCTGCGTCTTGGTGCTGGCCGGCGGAAGAAAACGCGATCGAAAGAATCTCACCCCGCGCCCCTGGTTCCATCATGTGGACGGCAGGATACTTCATCGTGAGCTTGCTGCCGAGATTGCCATCGACCCATTCCATGGTGGCGTCTTCGTATGCGTAGGCTCGCTTGGTAACCAAGTTGTAGATGTTGTTTGCCCAGTTTTGGATGGTCGTATACCGGCAGCGGGCACCCTTCATGCATTTGATTTCGACCACAGCCGAGTGCAGACTTTCGGTCGAATACATAGGGGCCGTGCAGCCCTCCACGTAGTGCACCTGAGCACCCTCATCGACCAGAATCAGCGTTCGCTCGAACTGCCCCATGCTCTCGGCATTGATGCGGAAATAAGCCTGGAGCGGGAAATCGATGCTCACACCGGGTGGAATGTAGATAAACGAACCACCCGACCAGACCGCCGAATTGAGTGCTGCAAATTTGTTGTCTCCCGGAGGAATGACCGAACCGAAATGCTCGCGGAACAGGTCCGGGTGCTCACGCAGCGCGGTGTCGGTATCGGTAAAGATGACACCCTTTTTCGCCAGATCTTCTTGCAGGGAGCCGTAAACCACCTCACTCTCGAATTGGGCTTTCACACCGGCAAGAAACTTTTTCTCAGCCTCCGGAATTCCCAGGCGGTCAAAGGTCTTCTTGATCTCGTCAGGAACATCGTCCCAGCTTTTTTCCTGCTGGTCAGTCGGCTTGAGGTAATAGTAAACGTCCTGGAAATCGATATCGATCGCCCCGCCCCATTTGGGCATCGGCCTGGATTCAAAAATCTTCAGGCTCTTGAGCCGGAACTCGCGCATCCATTCCGGCTCCCCCTTCATCTCCGAAATCTGCTCGACGATTTCGCGGTCGAGTCCCTTCCGGGCCTTGAATACGGGGGTGGCGGGGGTTTGAAAGTTGTACTTGTTAACTTCCGTTTCGGCCGGGTCAAAGGATTTATTGGTCGTTACTTCTGAAGCCATGCGTGCGCTCAAGTTTGATTAGGGGGAACAGTTTAGTCGTTTTTAGGTAACCGCCTCTTTCAGCATCATCGCCTGCTCTTGTTCGGCCGCCTCGGGATAGTCTGCCCGAATCCGATCAAAACCGTTGCGATGTAATTCGGCCGCTAGTTCCGGACCGCCGGTCTCAACGATACGTCCGCCGAGCATCACATGCGTTACGTCCGGACGATTATGCTCAAGGAGTCGTTCGTGATGAGTGATGATCAAAATGCCCATCTCGCCGCCACCGATCGCTGCAATGCTCTGACTGGCCAGTCGCACCGCATCGGCGTCGAGTCCCGAGTCGGTTTCATCCAGAATCGCAAACCTTGGTTGAAGCATGGCAAGTTGCAGAATTTCAGCCCGTTTCATTTCACCGCCCGAGAAGCCATCGTTCACATAGCGGCGGGCGAATTCGCTGTCGATTTTCAATTGTTCCATTTTGTCACGCAGTTCTTTGCGGAACTGCCGCATCGGAATAAGCTCCTCTCCTTCTTTGCGATCCGGTTGACGGACGTTGGTCGTTGCATGCCTGAGAAAGTCGGCCATCTTTACACCCGGAATCGCCATCGGCCTTTG
>JAYYJN010000170.1:0-2555 GCA_036146215.1 Planctomycetota bacterium | reverse complement strand
TACTTTGGTTACGCGATTACGTCCAGCAGGGACATGAATTGTCCGGGAAAATGGATGCCACAATTGCCGGATTGCACCTGTTACGCCGCGAGATCGCAACTCCGACGCAGTGTGATGACGCACATCTTCAATTGGCAGATTTGAAGCGGCGGCTCGCGGCAGTGGCTCGCTCTGTCAAGTTCTAACTTGACCGTTAGCGAATTCCACCCATCTCTGTTGCCTCACGGACCCGATCGATACCAAGCATGTAAGCCGCCATTCGCAGGCTCGTTTTTCGATCTGACGCCAGTTGCCAAACCGCTTCAAAAGCCCCGGAGAGAGCACGGTCTAATTCTTGTCGCACACGGGTTAACCCCCACTTGTAGTGTTGACGGTTCTGAACCCATTCGAAGTAACTGACCGTGACACCACCGGCATTTGCCAGAATATCGGGTAGCACTGTTACGCCTGCCTCGGCGAGACGATCATCCGCGTGCGGCCAGATCGGTCCGTTGGCAGCTTCAACAATCACCGGGGCACGAATCGCTTCGACATTTTCCATCGTGATCACTCCCCCGATCGCCGCCGGAATGAGCAGATCGACATCCAAAGTCAAAAGTTCCTCGCCACTGATCAATTCGCAATCACCGTATCCACGCAACGATCCTTCGCCTTGATTCACGTGTTGCACCAGCGCCGGAATATCCAGCCCATTTGGATTATAGTAGCCCCCCGATAGGTCACTGACGGCTACCACTTTGCACTCGGCGAGTTGTAAAAACCGTGCCGTATGTAGGCCCACATTACCGAAACCCTGGATCGCGACACGCGTGCCGGAAGCCTGTCGACCGAGTCGGTTGAGCGTTTTGAGTGCCAAAATCCCAACCCCACGTCCGGTCGCCTCCTCGCGGCCTGGAATACCGAAGAGCTCAACCGGTTTACCGGTTACACATGCTGGATTGAATCCCTCGAATTTGTTGTATTCATTCATGAACCAGGCCATCGCTCGCCAATCAGTCCCCATGTCCGGGGCGGGAATATCCGTATCAGGCCCGACCACCTCATGCAGACGGGCAACAAATTTGCGAGTCAACCGTTCGAGTTCTCTCGGACTAAGGCGATGCGGATCGACTGCAATCCCCCCTTTGGCGCCGCCGTAAGGAATATCAACGACCGCTGTTTTCCAGGTCATCAATGAGGCAAGTGCACGGACCTCGTCTAAATCCACTTCTTTATGGTATCGGAGGCCACCTTTCATTGGCCCCCGAGCGTTATTGTGTTGGACGCGATAACCACTGAAAGTGGCGAGATGTCCGTCATCCATCTCGATCGGCAACTGTACACGAACTTCCCGATAGGCACCGGCTAACATCGCGGTGACGCGATCCGACAACTCCAAGGCGGATGCAGCCCTCGAAAAATACAATTGCGCTGAATCGAGTGCCTGCATCATGGAATCCAGTTGGTAAAATATTGTCAGTTTGTCCGCCACTCCGCGGGCCTGTCAGGGTTTCATCTCCCTGCAGGAAATCGGCGAGTGTAACATCCTTAAACCTTATCGTGATCCGGTATCCGAATGCAATCGGTATCTTCATTCTGGCAACGGCTTATTGAATCCCAGCTATTAGGGCCCGCAGAAGCGGAAAACCTGCAAGCGGCCTTTGCATCGAGAGGATTGAAGCAGGATGCCAATGCACTGGCAGAGTGGCTGATCGCCCAGAAAAGAATTTCGCGATATCAGGCCAATGGATGTTTAACCGGTGCGTACACCTCATTTAAATGGGGTGATTTTTTGCGTACCGAACCGATCGATGGCGGCCCGCTCCAGTATCAGTGGCGAGCCAAACACATTCCCAGCGGTCAACGGGTGATCCTGGTGGCACTAAGATCGGATAGTGCTGAGGAAAGGGCACAACTCGCACCACTGCTCGATGCCTGCGATCGCATTTTCACCATTCAGCATTCTCTCTTTGCACCCTGCGAACTTATGTACCGTGAGCGGGTTGCGATGGCCATTCTGACTGATCGCGGGGGAACGTCGTTGTCGAGGATCCTGGCTGGCGGCACGAGGCTCTCGGTCTCTCAGTCGGCATCGATTGCCGCTGCAATCGCTACCGATTTGCAATACCTACACGCTGCGGGGTTAGTCCATGGTCATGTTTATCCTGAGACGATCTGGGTTCCAGCCAAGGGCGAAGCGCAACTGCTGTTAATTCCACCGGACTTGAGCACGAATCGTCAGAGAGGCTCGCTCGATACATCCATGGCCAATTACGCTGCGCCGGAGTTGCAGCCGCAAGATGTGCGGGCGACGATACAGGCCGATCTTTACGCCCTCGGGTGCACGCTCTTTGAGATGCTTTGTGGCCGCGTGCCATTCGCCGGCAATGAAACCATCGAACAAAAAATGCGGCGGCATTCGACGGAGGCGATTACATCGCTTCGAATGATAGGCGCTCCTGAGGAGATCGATCAAATTGTCCGCTACCTCATGGCAAAAAATACTGATGTCCGCTATCAGAGCGCTGCGACCGTCGCCGAAACACTTCAGCCTTTCATCGCCACCATTGATCGAG
>JAYYJN010000169.1:0-14143 GCA_036146215.1 Planctomycetota bacterium | reverse complement strand
CGTTTCATCCGTTTTAAGTCTGTTCCTATCCTTCGTCGTTCCTTCGTCGATCTCAGGTTTGTGCTTTTACATTCTGCTACATTCTGCGGCCACACAATACAAAACAATAAGTCGCACACAGAAATTTGTGCCGCAACGTTTGTGCCGCAAAAAGAAACGCCTCGCTCAAAAACAGAACCTGTTCCAAGGCCCTCTTCTGCAGGCTGAATCACCCGCAAACGGTTCGGGCCACGACGGTGAATCCGGGTTTATACGCGCGCCGCCAAGAATCGCCGTCGATCAGTCTATCAGTTTGTTGTTAAAATTGTCAAACAAATAACTTGCGATTTTTTCGCATCCCCCCCGCGACCAAACCAAAACGGATAAAACAGACGGTTTCAAAGAGCAATTTCCAACAATTGGTCGTGAAAGCCTTAGCCCGAAAGCCAACGATTTCGGCTGCCGCGAACCGCAGACCCGGTGTTTAAATCCGGAGGTATTGCCGAGATTTACCGCAAGATTTGCACGAAGATTTGCATTGTTCGGCATTGAATAAATAGCCTGAAATCACGGGTGGCGGGTCGCGTAGGCTGATTCCACAGCTTGCCTTATCATAGCGGTTCGTGCAGCAGTCACCGCTTATCGGCCGAGAGCCTTTTTCGCTCGGTCGCAGGTGCACACCTTGAAGTCACCAGATGCTCGCCTCGGGCTAATCGATATGCATCCAACACGCCACCCCGAACAAACCGATCACGATCCCGGGCAGCTGCATGCGTTTGCCCGTGACGTGGCCCTGCAGTTGCGTCGCAAAGGGCACCAATCCCTGTTCGCGGGTGGTTGCGTGCGAGATCGGCTGCTCGGCAGAGTTCCCAAAGACTATGACATTGCCACCAGTGCACGACCGGAGGAAGTTGAACAGACCTTCCGCGGACGCGATACGTATACAGTACCGGTGGGGGCTGCGTTCGGAGTGATCTGTGTCGTTGATCCGAAAACTAAAATACAAGTGGAGGTGGCCACCTTCCGCTCCGATGGAGCCTATCTTGATGGTCGCCGACCAGTGAATGTCACCTTCAGCACCCCGCAAGAGGACGCCCAACGACGTGACTTCACGATCAACGGACTGTTTCTCGATCCCGAATCTGATCAGATCATCGATTATGTCGATGGCCGGAAAGATCTCGATGCACAACTGGTGCGGGCGATCGGCGACCCCCGAGCGAGGTTCACCGAAGACAAACTCCGATTGCTGCGGGCCATACGCTTTACCGCGACGCTCGGTTTCACACTGGCAGAGAACACCCAAGCGGCCATCGCGCAGATGCCCGAAGCGCTGCGGATGGTCAGTGCCGAGAGGATCACCGGAGAGCTTGAGAAAATGTTGCTCGACAAGCGGCGCGCTGAAGGCCTGCAGCTATTACACGATGTCGGCCTGCTGCCCATGCTATTTCCTGAAAATATCAACCTCTTTGGCGACAAGGCATTTGCCGATGTGCTGGCGATCGAAGCACACCTCACGACACCGTCGTTTCCCTTAACACTTGCTCCACTGCTGGCGGCGGTCACCGATTCCCACGGGGCCAAGCAACTCGCCAAAGCATGGCGAATGTCGAGTCGCGATGCGACCCGCATCAGCTGGCTGGTGGAACATTTTACTGCACTTCACATGGCCGCATCCCGCCCCTGGCCCGAGGTGCAGCGATTGCTGATTCACGACGGTCATGATGAGCTGCTCGGGCTTCTGGCGGCACAAGCGGCCTGCGGTCAGGTCGATGCCAACGACCTCGCATTCTGTCGAGAGCGGGTGGCGTGGCCGCGTGAAAAATTGAACCCGCCTCCTCTGCTTAATGGCGATGCACTGATCGCAGCAGGATTTGAACCAAGCAAACGATTTGCGGCATTGCTTGACGCCGTCCGCGATGCACAACTCGAAGGGACCCTGAGTTCGCCTGAGGACGCAATCAGATATGCGAAAAAAATTGTCGCAAAAATCGGGTGAGCGTTTGCACGTTCATGGGACCTGCGTCGGGCCCCCGACGACAGCGTGTGCGGAACGATAAGCCACACCGCTTTCCGCAGGTGATCGATTCGATTAGGCTGACGCGTTGAAGCATCCCCAGGAGAAAGCTTTTCAATGGATAAAAAAGCAAAAAAACGGATCGAACTGCTCAATAAACGCCTGCAGAAACTCCGTCAACAAATGGCCGGGGTCCGACAACAGCTGGATGATCCGACGGAACTGGCGAAGTTCGAGGAGGAAATCCAGGCCGTCGAGACTGAGATCGCCACCCTCAAAGAGTCCTAAACGCCCCCCGAGATAAATGTGGCACCGAATTGGTCCGAAGGCGGCTGTAACCGGCATTCTCTCGCGGTAGAATCGGGTGCTGGAGGAGGCGAAAGCCTGATAATGTGAGCCTAAGTTCTCCCGCCGAACGGCACACCACGCCGCCGCTGGGCGGCCTGGTGGATCGATTACGCTTGCAAACAGACTTCGCCACGTGGCTCGAACAGTTACTCCCGGGTAAGTGTGCGGGCATCGGTGGAGTCTGGGGCTCGAATTGCGCGCTGTTGGCGGCAGCCATCACCAGCAGCACCAGACGAAGGCTGCTGATCGTATGCGATCAAAGCACTACCATGGATCAATTGGTGGACGCCTGGCCGCTGTTCGGCGAGATGGCCTGCGGTCGTTTTCCCGCCTGGGATACGCACCTGAAAGATCGCGTCGTTTATGACGATATCTTCGCCGATCGAATCCAAATCTTAAAGTCGCTCACAGCGAAAGAAGACGCGCTTTGCCCACAGGTCATTGTCACTTCGATCGCCAGTCTGCTGCAAAAAGTTCCCTCACAACAAGAGCTGCAAACTTCGACGCGGCATATTCAGCTCGCCCAACAGATTGATCTGGAGCAATGGGCTGCTTGGATGGACGATGCGGGAATGCATCCCACATCGAGTGTGGAACTGCCCGGTGAATTTGCCCTGAGGGGCGGATTGCTCGATATTTTTGCCGCTGACCACCTCCAACCCTATCGCATCGAAACCTTCGGCGATGAGGTGGCATCGATTCGCCAGTTCGATATTGAAACACAGCGGAGTTTGCAGAATGTCGAAACAGTCGAGGTGACCGCCCTGCTTCCGCGTGCCGACCAGACCGCATCGCTGATCGACTATCTGCAGGGCACTGCCACTGTGCTGCTGGTCGAGCCTGATGGACTGAAGGTCGCCGCCTCCGATTATCTCTCTCGGGTCGAGGGGCCTGAAAATCACTTCAGCTATCCGCAATTGCTTCAGCAAATGGTTGAAGTTCCGCTCATCACTGCCGAAACGATTGCGACCTCGACCGGATCGCTGAACCTGCCGATGCAGTCGGTTGAACGCTTTACCGGTGATATCGTCCGAGTCAAAGCACAACTCGATCAGTGGGCCGAGGAGGCCAACATTGATCTGATCTGCCCCACCGAGGCGGAGTGTGAGCGGATCGGTGAAATTTTTGCTGATTGTGTTGCACAAACCCAGCAACGTTTGCGGATCATTCGCGGAAGACTCCACGAGGGTTTCCGCTGGAGCTCGGATCGCACCGGTTCGCATCCTGAGCAAATTGTGATTGGCAGCGAACAATTGTTTCAACGTGAGGATGTCCGCCGAACAGCTCGCCGACGACTGGGGCGGGCGATCGACAGCTTCACCGATCTGCGACCCGGTGACTTCGTCGTGCATCTGGCGCACGGCATCGGACGCTATCTGGGGCTCGAGACGATCTCGCGTGAACATCAGCGCGAGGAACATCTCAAAATTGAATTTGATGGGGGGACCAAAATTTTTGTGCCCACCTCACGCATTGCCCTGGTGCAGAAATATGTGGGCGGCACGCGCGGCCGTCCGCGACTGGCGAAAATCGGCGGCTCCCGCTGGCTCCGTCAGAAAGAAGCAGCCGAAAACGCGGTGAGCGATATGGCAGTCGAGATGCTTGAGATGCAGGCGGCTCGCAAGACTCGGCAAGGCATCAGCTTCCCCTCCGACAGCCACTGGCAGCAAGAGTTCGATGCGGCTTTCCCCTACCAGGAAACACCTGACCAATTGGCGGCACTCTCTGCCATCAAAGATGATATGTCAAACTCGCGACCGATGGACCGGTTGCTATGTGGCGATGTGGGATTCGGCAAAACCGAACTTGCCCTGCGAGCCGCTTTCAAGGCGGTTGATAGCGGCTATCAAGTTGCGGTGCTGGTGCCGACCACGATTCTAGCTGCGCAGCATCTCGACACTTTCCGCAATCGCATGGCCGAGTTTCCGATCGAAATTGCATCACTCAGTCGATTCAGCACACGCAAAGAGCAGACCAAAACACTGAAGCGAATGGCCAGCGGCGAGGTCGACATCGCCATCGGCACCCACCGATTAGCACAGCGTGATGTGCAATTTCAGAATTTAGGATTGGTGGTCATCGATGAAGAACAACGCTTTGGCGTCGAGATCAAAGAGCGACTCAAGGCGGTTCGGCAGACGGTCGATGTGATGACGCTCACCGCAACCCCGATTCCTCGCACCTTACATTTGTCGCTACTCGGTGCACGCGACATTTCGAATCTGGAAACACCCCCCGAGGACCGCCTTGCGGTTGAGACGCGTGTCGTCCGCTTCGATCCCGATTTGATCCGCCGTGCAGTGGACCGTGAACTGAATCGAAACGGTCAGGTTTATTTTGTCCATAACCGCGTTCACGATATTCAAGCCGTGGCTGACAAACTCCGCGAAATCGTGCCCGATGCCTCACTGGTCGTGGGACATGGGCAAATGCCCGAGGGACAACTCGAGCAAGTGATGGTCGAATTCATTGCCGGGAAATTCGATATTCTGGTTGCCACCACCATTGTCGAGAGCGGACTGGACATTCCCAATGCCAATACGATTTTTATTGACGATGCCGATCGTTACGGCCTGGCTGATTTACATCAACTACGGGGTCGAGTCGGGCGGGCGGGAAATCGAGCTTACTGCTATTTGCTCCTCGATCCGCGGAAGCATCTCTCGCCCACCTCATCGCGCCGGTTGCGGGCGATTGAAGAGTTCAGTGAGATGGGCGCTGGCTTTCAGATCGCAATGCGCGATTTGGAAATTCGAGGTGCGGGCAATATCCTGGGCACCCAACAGAGTGGTCACATTGCGGCGGTCGGCTATGAGCTTTACTGCCAACTGCTTGAACAGGCGGTAGGACGTCTGCAACGTCAACCGCCCCGACAGTTGTGTGATGTCGATATCGATCTGCCTGGCGAAGCGATTCTTCCGGACCAGTATGTACCGGACCTCAAAAGTAAAATTGATCTTTATCGTCGACTTGTGCGGATCACTACCACCGAAGATCTCGAAGATATTCGTGAAGAGATGATCGATCGCTTCGGTAGCCCCCCGATCACTGCTAGCAGATTATTGGATCTTGCGGTCCTCCGAATATTGGCTGCATGCTGGAAGGTCTATGCCATCCGCATGGAAAATCGCTCGATTGTGCTGCACTACCGAGATGCGTCGCGGATGCAACAGCTGAAAAAGCAGGCCGAGTTACCGGTCCGCATCGTTGATGCCAGCACCGCTTATATTCCTCTGCCACCGACCGCCAGCACCGCCGAAGCGGTATTCAATGAGGTGAAATCTCTGTTGCAGACCGAGCAATTGCCGCTATAATCCCGCCGCTTTTTCAGGCTTGGATTTTCCACCGTTATACCGATCGAATCGGGTTTGTTCCCTCGGAGATTCTGCATGGGCTCGGCTCTGCTACGACACTGGACTGCCGGAGGCTGCACGCTGGTGCTGGCCCTCGGCATGGTGCAACCCAGCGCCGCACAGCCGCCAAAGCGGTCCGGGACGCTTCCGTTTCGACAATATGTAAATCCGACTGACAGCGCGAAAAAACGACAACAAAAGCTCGCCGAGCAACATAACGAAGAACTCCTTGGTGGGTCGAATGCAACCGGTAACGGGGTCGCACCGGGTCAACGACCATGGGAAAGCCAGGAGGGACCACTCGGTGCTCAAACCATGGAAGACACTGAGATCATCGCACGCGTCGGTCCGGAGGTCATCCTGGCCGGAGAGATTCTCGGCAACGTCAACAAGTTGATGAATGAAAATCGCGCGCAAATTCCGACCCAGAAATGGGCAGAGATCCGAAGAAGCATCATGCAGAAGATGCTGATGCCGATGATCGATCAGAAATTAATTGTGGTTGACGCGCTTCAGGTTATTCCTGAAGACGCGCTTCCGAGTATTGAAGAGCAAGTCGATAAACAATTTTACGGACAGCAAATCCAGGACATCATGGCGCGGGCCCAGGTGGAAAGCCTGCAGGCGTTAGAAGAGAAACTCAACGAGAGTGGATCCTCGATCGAAATGCAAAAACAGATATTTTTTGAACGCAGCATGGCGGCCCAGTGGATTCAACAACAGGTGAGCGATGATCGTCCGATCACCCACCAGGAGATGCTCGAATACTATTCGGCACATTTAACCGATTACGATCAAGCGGCTCGATGTCGCTGGGAACAATTGAGTGTGCGTTTCCAGAAATTCGACTCGCGGCAAGCGGCCTTTGAGGCGATTTGCCAGATGGGCAACGCGGTCGCCGATCAAGGCGTGCCATTTGCACAGGTGGCCCGCGCACAATCGCAGGGGCTGACCGCCTCAGATGGTGGCAAGCGAGACTGGACAACACGTGGGAGCCTCGTGTCCGCACCGCTTGATGAGGCAATTTTCACGGTGCCCGTCGGGCAACTGAGCCCGATCATCCAGGACAAAACCGGATTTCACATTGTGCGAGTCATCGAGCGTGTGGCGGCCCACCGCACTCCGTTCCGCGATGCTCAAGTCGAGATTGCCGAGGCGATCGTCCAGACGCGACGTGACGCAAAAGTGAAAGAATACCTCGATTCACTGCGCGAGCGGATTCCCGTGTCGACCATTTTTGACGGTGATTCGGGCTTGCCGCAAATCGGAGAAAAGACGACAAATCTCGCCGCCGCCAAGGGATCATCGGTCACCAAATAATCAGGCCGAAGGCCGAGTGAGGCCTTGCGGATTATCGGGCAGGTGGTCGTGCGAAAATCTCCTATTTTTTCCAGAATCGCGCCGTGCAACCGCGGAGCCCCGAGGTTGCAGAAAACCGGCTGCCCACTGGCCCACTATCGTTGAAATAATCAGCGACACGGATCGCTTGAGGCCGACTTGCGGCCCATTTGCGGCCCAAGGTTATCGCCATAAAACAGATGAAAATTGGGTGAATCGGCGGCCCAAATCGATTCTCAGGACGGTGAGATTCTCAGCACGGTGAATTGAGCAATGGTCCGCCGTACGCTACATTGACAGTTTCGCAATAGAACGAATCTCATAAGCTCCGAATGCACAGCGTACCACCTACCGGTCCGCATCATTTCGGAGACACCGGTTGCCTGCCGAACCGAGTAAGACGCAGCGACGAAGGGATAATATTTAATGGATAAATCGACGCTCGAACCGGGGAGCAGGGCTGCGGCAGATGCGGCAGCCCTCAAATTTGGCGAGACCGAAGAACCGCTTCCGGTGATCATCGGAACCGAGGGCGAGCGGGCGGTTGATCTCTCGAAGTTACGGGCACATACAGGCCTGATCACGCTTGATGAGGGCTACGTAAATACCGGGTCGGTTGCGAGTTCCATCACCTATCTCGATGGCGAGCAAGGTGTGCTGCGATACCGAGGCTATCCGATTGAACAAGTTGCCCAGAATTGTGACTTTGTGGAAACGGCCTATTTATTGATCTATGGCGAACTGCCGACCTGTGAACAGCTCGAACATTTCCGCTATGCACTCGATCGCCATACACTGCTGCACGAAGATATGCGGTCGTTCTATAACGGCTTTCCTCGCGATGCCCACCCGATGGCAATTCTTAGTTCGGTCGTCAGTGCGCTCTCAACGTTCTATCAAGACTCACTGGATCCGAGAGATCCGGAACAGGTTGAAATTTCAATCCATCGGCTGATGGCAAAACTGCCGACGATTGCAGCTTTCAGTTATAAAAAATCGATTGGTCAGCCATTTCATTACCCACGCAACGATCTGACTTACTGCGAAAATTTTCTTCAGATGATGTTTGCCGTGCCGACCGAACCCTATGAACTTGATCCCGATTTCGTCGAAGCACTTAATCTGCTGCTGATCGTTCACGCAGACCACGAGCAGAACTGCAGCACCTCCACGGTTCGGATGGTGGGCTCGTCGAATGCCAATATTTTTGCGTCGATCGCGGCAGGCATCGGCGCCCTCTGGGGCCCTCTGCACGGGGGTGCCAACCAGGCATGTGTCGAGATGCTCGAACGAATCCGATCCGACGGTGGTGACGTCGGTAAATATGTGGACATGGCCAAAGATAAAGACAGCCCTTTCCGGCTGATGGGTTTCGGGCATCGCGTCTACAAAAATCATGACCCGAGGGCCAAATTGATTCGGGCAACGTGTGACCGGTTGCTTGCAAAAATGGAACGCACTGATCCGATCTTTGAAATCGCAAAGGAACTTGAAGAGGTTGCGCTGAAGGATCCCTATTTCATCGAGAAGAAACTTTATCCGAACGTAGACTTCTATTCGGGTGTGATCTATCGTGCAATCGGCATCCCCGTCCAAATGTTTACTGTCCTGTTTGCCATGGGCCGGCTACCGGGATGGATTGCGCATTGGAAAGAAATGCAAGCGTCACCGACAAAAAGAATTTGTCGACCGCGTCAGGTCTACATGGGGGCGGCAGAGCGGGACTTCGTCCCAATCGAAAATCGCTAACGTTCACCGAGGGTGAACGGTAAATAAAGGTTTATATGCCGACGATATTGGTTGCGGACGATGACCGTGGAGATCGTGAGCGAATTGGCGCGATCATCGAGAGCGATCCGAATCTCACAGCAATTTATGCCAGTGATGGCGCTGAGGCCCTGGAACAATTCCAGACGGTCCAACCAGATCTCGTGCTCACCGATTTACAGATGCCGATCATGGATGGCGTCGGTCTGGTCCATGCGGTCCGGCAAAAGTGCGTTTCGACACCGATTGTGGTGATGACGTCCCATGGTAGCCAGGAACTTGCAGCCGAGGCCCTGGCGGCGGGAGCCGCCAGTTACGTGCCCAAATCCGAGGCGAAAAACGAGCTACTGAATACCGTGCAGCATGTTCTAACGCTGGCGACACGCCGCAGGCCTCGGCCATTGCCGTCCGCGCTCAAGCAGATCCGCCGTGTTTATGTGATCCATAACGATTCTCATTTGATTACTTCACTGGTGGGGCATCTTCAGGAGAACCTAGTGCAAATTGGCCTATGCGATGAATCGGAACAAATTCGCTTCGGCGTGGCAATTGAGGAAGCACTGATTAATGCCATGATTCATGGAAACCTGGAAATTGATTCAGATGTCAAAGAAGCGGATCCTGCGAAATTCGATAGCCTGGTCCAGCAGCGACGCGCGGAGAGTCCCTATAAGGAAAGAAAAATCGAGGTCGAAATTGAACTCTCAGCCGAAGAAGCGACCGTGATGATCGGGGACCATGGAAAGGGGTTCGACCCGTCGAGCCTTCCTGACCCCACCGATCCGGAAAATCTTGAGAAAATAAGTGGCCGCGGTGTCTTGCTGATGCGGTCTTTTATGGACGAGGTCCGTTTCAATGAAAGCGGCAATCAAGTGACACTCGTGAAGCGCAAAAAGAGCTAGGCAAACGCAAACTGCGATCGACCCTAGATCGACTACCAGAGCAACAGGCGTCATTGGGGTAACCGCTTCTCCAACATGTCTGATGTATCGCTCCCGAGCAGATATTCGGTGAGACTGTCGGCAAGTGTGTTTTTGAGTAACTCCATTTGCTCCGCACCCGGTCCACGGCGTAATTGCGCGAAAACGCGCTCGAGGCGGTTTCGCAGTGCCACCGGAAAATGAGACACGATACCCTGAGACTCAACCTCGATACGGTCGCGGCTCGCGTGCGGGTGATCTGCCACAATCTCAAAAAAAAGCAAGTTCCGGTCCAGAAGCACCCAAGGAAATTCGCGATTTGACATAGGGCCGATTTGCAATAGCTGGCCGCCAAGGGGAATCCCCTGCACATTCACCCGCGGCAGTTGCCTTCCCGCCCACCAACTCGCTGCCGCGCCAAGGGCAGCACCCGCAGCCAAAGCTGCTCCCAGCGATACGCCACCAACCGCCAGATCAATCGCTCCTCCGGCAGCCGCACCCGTCGCTGCGCCGGTTGCCAACAACTGCGGGGCCGTGAGCCCCAGATGATTCCAAAGCGAGAGATTGAACAGATCGTCATCTAACTGGCCGATCGTTTCCTGCTGAACATTTAGCCGGCGATGGCGAAAAACGCCTTTCAGCCGCGTTTGGGCGGCGGTTTCCAGGTCACGAATTCGATCATAGTAGCGTTCGGCAAGCGGCGCGTGATACGGCGTCGGATCGACATCGACCTTAATCCTCTTTTGTTTGGTCAGAGTTAGTATTTCGACAAGCATTTCAGCGAGTATCTCTGCCGCCTCCTCAAGATTCGCCCGACGGTCCGCCTTGAGCGTGTCGATTGCATGCTCCAGCGGTGATCGTGTTTTTTCACTCACCTCGCGCAACGCCGAAAGCAATTGCATTCGCTCATTAAAATCAGCCCCTTGCGCATCAAAACGGCGGACCAAGTTGAAATACTGGTCGAGCACCGAACGCCACTCTCTGACATAATCGGCATCGGCAATCGGGTTGAGCAGGGCCATTCGAGGCTGCCCTGTCCAGCGGAGAATCTCCATTTCGGCCTCTTCCTTCACGCTCGGTGGCCGAGATGCATCGACGACATACAATATGATCCCACCCTCGAGGATCGGTCGGATCAATGTACACTCCCTTGCGAACGTTTCACTCTGACCATGCAAGTCGACAAATGCGGCCACCGTTTGAGGCCTCTCCGCAGTATTGGTTTCATGCTCCACAAGCCAGGAGAGCATCTGCCGCGGTCGCTCAAATCCCGGCGTATCGACAAACTCCAGCAGGATCGATTCGCCGATCCGCATTCGATAACGATTGCAGTCGGCAGTGGTGCCAGGCATCGGATCAATCTCCACCGAGTCATCGGCTGCCAACGTGGAAACGATACTTGATTTGCCGCGATTCACGTGCCCGACAACGACAAAGAGGGGAGGATTCATGGATCAACCCTCGGTGATGCAGAGCGAGGCAAAATCGTCAAGCTTAGATTGGGATCGCCAGAGCGGTTGAGAAAGGCCCGCCAGATTTTCTCCGCATTCGGCAAACCGCTCTCATGATGTTCCGGAGTATCATCACCCACGATGCGATCAGCAGGACACAGCACCACTGCGATTTCTGTCGCGTCAGTTACCCGTTGGCGGAGCCGCTCGATAAAATCGAGATAATCGGCGTCGGGCGATTCCCAACCCTCGACGAGCACGATCACCCGCGTGGCATTGGTTTGTCCCGTTAGGCGGTCCAGGGCAATCTCATCCTGCTGCGGATCCAACTCACCGACCCGCGCGCAAAAAGCGACCTCCACGCCGAAATTTTCACGGAGTTGCTGAGCCACTTCTTGCGAATTGAGGTCGATTCCAGACCATTGAAATACGCCAACCGGCGGCGTTTCGCTCCAATCGCAAGTTGCAATACCGCTTGCCGGTAAGGTCTCCTGTGGTTTGTTCACCGGATCGTCGGTTTCAAACACGATCCGCGGCCGCCGCAACCGACTGAGCAGGGTGCGAAGGGCAAGATTATGCTGCGGATTCGGGCGTGCGTGGCGATGCACACTCAACAGACTCACCAGAAGCGTCCCAATGCGGGGCAGCAAACCATAAAAACAGAGCGAAGCCAGCAGAAACGGCCAGAGACTCGCCCACATCCGAACATCCTTGATTCGCTGTTCCGGATCGAGTGTGTGCCGCGTGTTCTCTTTACTGGAGTCTTTCACATAGCTTACGACCTCGAGCGTGGGTACGGCTTCGGGCCAAAATGCTGACCAAGGCCATGCCACGGTCTCCATGATTTTGTGCATCTGTTCACTGGTGAGCATCGTGCTTCGCCACCCGAATGTAGGATCATTGCCGTAAGAGAGTGCCACGAAGGTAAGCAACAAACCGAGGTTGAACGTAAATGCAAAAACCTGGGTCAGCAACATGCCGATCCACCGCGCGAGATTGCCATAGAGGGAACCGGACCGCTGAAACTCGCCTGCAAACTCTTGCAGTTGACGACGTTTCGAGGGCGCACACCAACGCAGCACTCGAAAAAAAACGCGGGTGGGTGCGAGGCCGACGAACCGAACGCCAAGCTGCAGGGATTGAACGCCCGGAAGATGATGTATCCAACGTGTCGGCAAGATAGCGAGCACCCAAAGGGCCAGCAGCAAGATTTGTGCACCGATTAAGATAGACCACAATGGAATCACGTTGGTGTGTTTCTCGAACGCAAGCGCTGAAGCCATTGCGGTCAAGCCGAGGAAAAAACCGAGGATTCCAAGTCCGAAAATCGTCAACCGGAGCAAACCAACGGCCTGCTCGCCGATCGTTGGCTGGTGTTTTTTATCCTGCTCCGTCCCGTTTCGATGTTTTACCCAGGCAGCCAGTGTATCTGCATCTGAGAGTCGCTCCGCATGAATTGCGGCACCGATCGCCGCATCGCGGCGGGCGAGATGCTGAGCGTCGAAATCGCGATCGCGACGCATCAAGATTGCAAGATCAATCATTGCTGCCAGTCGCATCGGGCAAACCTGTTGTGGTATGGATTTTCTAGGCGTTCGACGAGATCGTTACTTCTATCTGCCTCGCGCACCCGACTTGCTCACCTATCTTGCTTACCGGACACCACCGAGTCAGATGAAACCGGGTGCTTGGTACCAGGATGGTGGTGCAAGCGACTACTAGAAATTACGGCCTAGGGCTATTCACTACCTAGAACAAACAATCGAATTCAAAATAAAACCAACGACCAAAGCGGGCTAATACGCTTTTTGCATATTGCATCCCGCAACGATACCAAGAGAACGAAACACGCATCGATCACATTAAATATATAAAACGAATCACTATATGCATTATGCATTAAGGGTCTGTCTTTGGACATCCTATTTGTCCGTGTTGAGTTGCGGATCGGCAGATCGGGGAATGCACTCGTGCTATCCCCACAGAGCAGCAGAGAGAAAGACCGGGGAGACTGGAGGTATCCGCTACCGTCGCCTTCTACGCGGCAGCAGCGCCAGACCCAAGAGGGCTAATAGAAGCGTGGAAGGTTCGGGAACGGCGTTTGTGGGGGGCACGGCCAAGATACCGACCGAGGTTCGCCACGCTGCATCCATGCCGCTATCCCATGTCGGTTCGTTGTCGGTGTAGTAGAAAGCGTCGGTCCAAGTGGCGACGTCGTAACCAACAATATTACCGAGATCTGACCCGCTCAGGTCCGCGCCAGTCAGGTCCGTACCGACCATCGACGTGTAGCTCAGGTCCGCGTAGCTCAGGTTCGCACCGGTCAGGTCCGCGGCCCACATTGGCGAGGCTAATAGGTTCGCACCGGATAGGTCCGCGCCAATAAGGTTCGCGTAGTCCAGATACGTGTAGGTCAGGTTCGCGCCGCTCAGGTCCGCGTACCTCAGGTCCGCTTTGAACAGGAACGGTCGATTATCAGGAGTACCTTCCAGGTCCACGCCGGGTTCTAAGTTTTTTCCGCCCGTGCGGTCCAGCGAATGCTCAGCACCATAAATATCTTGAATAGGATCGACAATCGTGCCATCGGTCTTTTGATACCAGGCTGCATCGACAGCGGTGGCGGAGAATAAAAGAATGATTGTCAGTGTGATGCGGTGCATGAGCTTCCCTGTAAATGATCGGCTAAGTAAATGAACTGGATTTCTTACTTTGATTAAAAACCGGAATCAGATCAAGGGTTTTGCGCAACGAAATAAAGCGAAAATTAACTCAATCCGGTCAGTGATCGGCCCGCAACTGAATTAGACTTTGAGTCGCACGCTTGGGGCTGTTGTTTCGAGCGATGATCGTAAAGCCGATCCGCTAACGTCGCCTCTTGCGCGGCAAGAGCGCCAGACCAAGAAGAGCTAAGAGCAGCGCGGACGGTTCGGGAAAAATCCGATTTCCATAAATAAGCGCTTTTCTATCACC
>JAYYJN010000168.1:0-8283 GCA_036146215.1 Planctomycetota bacterium | reverse complement strand
AGGACATCGGCTTTTAAAGCATCATAAGCCCCGGTTGGATCACTCATCGATGTGATCCGCGCGCTTGAGTGAAATGCTTTCTCATACCAAAGAACAGCAGTTTTTAGATCTTTCGACTCTACGTACGAATTTCCCAGATCGCGGCAGGTTGCCACGAGTGGTCTGATAGTTTTTAAGGTCGCGGTGTGCTGCGGGGTTTCTACAATCTGCTCTAATTCTCGATAAGAGGCCTCTAGATATTGTCGGTAGCCTCGCGAATTACCTTGTAGCCTTTCCCAGTCACCTCGAAATTTATAGCAACGGGACAAGCCGAAAAAAGCCTGGTCAAGCGGTTGCGGCGTTTCAATTAACTTTTGGTAAGAGCGGATCGCCGCATCCAGATATTTTTGTGAGGGCGCCCATCTTTGTTGTTGAAGTGCGATCGATCCCATTTTTACAAAATTATCAGCTGCTAGAAGTTGGACATCCGTCTTCGTTGGCACAACCTCCAATAGGTTCTCGAAGATTCCGGCTGCCTTCTGGAAATCTTTTGTTGCGCGATCGAAATGATCAAGCCTCTGGTTCACAATACCAAGCGAAAACCACGCGCGGGCTAAAATAAGTTCAGAGCTGGGGTGTATGCCTGTGAGCCTTGAACCGGCATGCTGATTGACGAACGTATCGTTTTTCGTCAAATCCTCAATGAGAGTTCGCAATAATTTATTGGCAATTTCCAAATTTCCCAACGCGGTCTCAATCCGACTCATCTGCAAGCGTGCAGCTGCAATAAAGAATGAATCCGCGTCCGGTTTCTGGCTTGATTCCACCAGACCAGAATAATATCGAAGGAATTCCTCCAATAACTTTTTTTCAGTGGTGGTTTTCGGTATTGCATATGGTGCATGCTCGTCAACGAGGTCCTCGACTGCATTACCAACAAGTGACTCAGCTTGCTCCATGCGCTGAAAAGATTGTGATTTTGAATTGGCAGCGAGAAAATATTGATAGGATAGAGCAACGGACCCGCCCAGGATAAAAAGCGCCGTCAAAGCAAATGCAACTAATCTGCGTTGATTTAGTTGCATCGATCGGAAGTATCTCTTAAATCCAATGCGTGGGCGTGCATGTATTTTCTTCCCTCTCTGATAACGCTCTAGGTCATCCGCCAGGTCATCGGCGGTTTGATATCGGCATGCAGGTTTTTTTTCCATGCACTTCATGCAAATGATCTCAAGCTCTCGGTCTACATTCGTATTTAATTGTCGAAGAGGGGCAGGATATTCTTCAATTAATTGTCGAAGTGTTTCTGAGGATCGCGCAGCAAAGAATGGCGGCTTCCCACACAAAATGGCGTAGAGGGTGGCCCCAAGGCTGTAAATATCGCTTTGTTCAGTGGCCGCCATTGCATCCCTTGCTTGCTCGGGAGCCATAAAAGATGGAGTTCCAAGAGTTTCGCCGATTGCTGTGATGCTTTTGCCCTTTTCCGAAATTTTGGCAAGCCCGAAATCGGCAACCAGAGCGCGATCTGTATCGTCGTCGATAAGAATATTGGCCGGTTTTAGATCGCGGTGGAGGATGCCGCTTTTATGCGAGTAGCTTATCGCTCTCGTGACTTGTTCGATGTATTTTGCGGCGAGTTGATTTTCGAGTGGTCGGCGTAAAGTCAGTCGCGCAAGACTTTTTCCACGAACATATTGCATGGAGAAGAAATGCCGCCCCTTATTCTCACTCACGTCAAAAACTCGAACGATATTTTCGTGGCGTAATTTAGCAGCAGCGCGAATTTCTTGCTGAAAACGGTTTACCGTACCGGCGGAAGAAGCGTCGAGAATTCTGTTTTGTAAGATCTTAACCGCGACGATTCGTGGGTTGCTGATTTGTTTCGCCCGATAGACGATGCCCATACTCCCCCTACCGATTTCTTCGAGCAACTCAAAATCAGCAAAATGTAACGGTAAGATGATGCCTTCCTCACTCGGATCTTCTGGAGAAAGCGTCGCCCCGGGGGTATCAGAGTTATCTGCAGAATGACTGTCCAGATATGGAAGAATTTCTGCTTGTTGGAGATCAACGTTAGGAAACCTCGCTTGGCATGCTTCTTTATTGAGCGGCACTCCTTGTTGCATGCGGACTAAGCATTCTTGCTTTAAGATTCGCGCAAGTATTTCCGGTCTATTCAAACAGGGGAACAAATTCAAATAAGATTCAACCGAATATGGTTGGTCGATCGTCTGATCGTTTTGGCCGTTGGCGTCCTTCGGTTGATTAATGCGCCCCTTCCATGCCAACTCAATCTCAATGTGTACTAATTCCTCAAGCGTGCCGAGATAATGAGGATCATCTTCACCGGGTAGGAAGTCCTCGATCTTACCCGGTTTGCCGCTGAGCAAGCGCTTTTCGAATTCCTTCCGAAGTTCCTCATCAATGGAATCGGAGGGTGGCAGAGGATTCATCAGGTCCCGGTTTCCAACAGACTTTGTTTCCAGCGAGATTGAACTCTGCCAATGATTCGTCGTACCGTACGCTCCGAGCACTTAAGTTGCTGAGCCACCTCATTATTTGTGTGCTGCTCCAACTTTAAAATGACTGCCGTGCGCTCTTCTTCATCCAAAACCCCAAGCAATTGCTCTAATTGATCTGCAAACTCAATTGACTCGGCTGGGGTCGGTTCGGCTGAGATGACGTGTCCCACGCGGGACATCGCTTGGTCTGTTTTCGGGTGTCGCTCCAAATTCATCGCACGTTTTTGCCGGCCGTGATAACGTGCCTGTTGACGGACCTTGGTTAGCGTTATGGCACAAAGTAATCGCCAAAGGCTTTCAGCATCGGCGAAATCAAATTGTCCATCTTGAGCACGACGTAGAAAGGTGCGGCAGGCAGATTGGACTACATCTTCAGCACCGACACGTCGCCTGAGACCAGAAGAGAGGTGCTGAGAAGCCAAGCGTTGCAACCGCTCTCCGTAGAGATTCCAGAACTCGTGCTCAGCTTCTGGGTTACCCTCAGCAAGTTGCACCATCCAGCTGTGCCATTCTTGATCGTTTTTCATTGTCCAACTCTACTGGGACAAGGTGAATACTTACCGTATCCTAACCCAATAGGCCAGTCGATTCAAACTAAATGAAAGGCGGCAAAACCCAGATTCGTTTCTCAAGGAATTATCCGGCTGCCGTCAGTAGATAGAGGATCCATTCCTATTGGTCTGGTTTATTCGGCGATTCTGAATCCTCTCCGGTAGCCGCTCCCACCGGTTCTTCATCCTCACTGGTTTCAACCAAATCGGAAGTAAAATCGAGGCGTTTGATTTTGCCGTCATCATCTTTGACGGCGTCAACAACAATTCGATTTTTACCTTCAAATTCCCCTTTGAGGAGTTCTTCGGAAAGGGGGTCCTCAACATAGTTTTCAATCGCTCTTCGAAGCGGCCTCGCTCCATAGTCTAGGTTGGATCCCTTTTTAATAATGAATGACTTAGCGTCATCTGTAAGCACCAATTGAAATCCGCGATCTAATAACCGCTCGCGAACTTTGGAGAGTTCCAAATCAATGACCTCTTTAAGATTTTCCGACGTAAGATGACGAAATATAATTACATCATCAACGCGATTTAAAAACTCGGGCCGGAATACCTTTTCAATTTCCTCGCCGACGCGTTCTTTCATTGAATCGTAGGAAGCATCATCGTCAGGCTTTTGAAAACCCAAAGAAGACTCATTCTTGATCGCATCTGCACCCGCGTTTGTGGTCATGATGAGGATCGTGTTACGGAAGTCTACATTCCGACCAAAGCTGTCCGTCAGTCGTCCCTCTTCCATTACCTGAAGCAGCATGTGAAATACATCAGGGTGGGCCTTCTCGATTTCATCAAGCAAAACAACGGCGTAAGGTCTGCGCCTGATTTTTTCAGTCAGTTGACCACCTTCCTCAAAACCAACGTAGCCTGGGGGTGCGCCAACAAGACGGCTTACGTTGTGCTTTTCCATATACTCGCTCATGTCAACTTGGATCAGAGCATCACCATCACCGAACATAAATTGGGCAAGTGCCTTGGCAAGTAATGTTTTGCCGACGCCAGTTGGCCCGGCAAAGATAAAACAACCCGTGGGCCGCTTCGGGTCTTTTAAACCACTCCGACTTCGTCGTACCGCTTTTGATATCGCCGTGACCGCTTCATTCTGACTGATCACACGCGCGTGCAATTCTTTTTCCATTTGCATTAAACGCATGCTGTCTTCAGTTGTCATTCGCGTCAGCGGAATTCCCGTCATTTTCGACACGACTTCAGCAATGACATCCTCGTCAACAACTCCGTCCGTCTCACGCGATTTTTCGCGCCATTCACGGGTAATCGTCTCTTTTTTCTTTTTGAGCTTATCGGCCGTGTCCCGCAGTTTTGCTGCTTTTTCAAAATCCTGGTTCGCGACGGCCTCTTCTTTCTCCTTATTCAGTTTCTCGACTTCCTCATCGATCTCTTTCAAATCTGGGGGTCGGGTCATGGCCTTTAAACGAACCCGTGCACCCGCTTCGTCAATCACGTCGATCGCTTTATCCGGTAGACACCTCCCCGTGATATAGCGATCAGACAATTCGACGGCTGATACGATAGCATCATCCGTGATTTGGACTCGATGGTGCGTTTCATAGCGATCTCGCAAACCCTTCAGAATTTGGACCGTTTCCGAGGCATTGGAGGGCTCCACCATCACGACTTGGAATCTACGGTCAAGCGCGCTGTCTTTTTCAATGTACTTTCGATATTCGTCAAGTGTGGTCGCACCGATGCACTGAATTTCGCCTCGTGCAAGCGCGGGCTTCAAAACATTTGATGCGTCAATCGCACCTTCTGCTCCGCCTGCACCAACGAGGGTGTGGAGTTCATCAATAAAAAGAATAGTATCCTTCGTTCGCCGTACTTCGTTCATGACAGCTTTAATTCGTTCCTCGAACTGCCCTCGATACTTTGTGCCCGCAACCATCATGGCAAGGTCTAAAACAACAATTCGGCGATCACACAATAACTCGGGCACATTGCCCTCAACGACCCGTTGTGCAAATCCTTCTACAATCGCTGTTTTTCCGACACCAGCCTCACCGAGCAATACCGGGTTGTTTTTTGTACGCCGACACAAAATCTGAATGGCGCGCTCAATTTCACGTTCTCGTCCTATCACCGGATCCAGCTTTTTCTGCTCAGCCAAAGCAGTAAGATCGCGACCGAAGCTGTCGAGCGCGGGTGTTTTTGATTTGCCACTTTTGCCACCACCACTTTGCGGGCCGCCCCCGCGTTCACCCCCGCCACGTTCAGCCACCTCGCCGGTTTCAAGGCCATGACCGAGCAGGTTAAGCACTTCCTCGCGGACCTCTTCAAGTTTTAATCCAAGGTTCATAAGCACTTGTGCCGCGACACCTTCCTGTTCGCGAAGCAGTCCCAGAAGAATGTGCTCGGTGCCAACATAGTTGTGGTTGAGGTTTCGCGCTTCCTCCATCGAATACTCAATTACTTTTTTAGCTCGCGGTGTTTGTGGCAACTTACCCATGGTGACCATATCGGGCCCGCTTTGTACAAGCTTTTCAACTTCTAGACGGATTTTTCGGAGGTCTACATCCAAGTTCTTCAGAACGTTCGCGGCGACACCGCTGCCTTCCTTGATAAGGCCCAAAAGAATATGCTCCGTGCCGATGTATTCATGATTGAATCGCTGCGCTTCCTGATTTGCCAGCTGCATGACTTTCCGCGCACGATCTGTGAATCTTTCGTACATGTTCTATTTCTCCGTCTACCACACAAAGTGGAACATCAAGCATTTCTAACAGGACGCCAGACGCAGTAAAGCGACTGGATCTCGAGAAATTCTAGCCTTCCTCTGGTCATGGATCAAGGCAACTCTTTTTCACAAATGCCTTGTATTAGCCGTTTATATCATTCTTTGTGGGACTCACATCCCGCATTCCGTTCGACGTCATCTGAAGAGCGTAAACCGAGGCGATGATGAGAGAATTCTGTGGCAATCCACGTCACACCGGACAGTTGATAAAAATAGTTGAAAAATGGTAGTTGAACACGAGGGGGCCTAGTCGCCGAACTTACATTGATCACACTTAATTTTGATACATTTTGAAGATGAGCTTTCCTCTCTCCTCATCGCCCCACGGTGCAAAAATCCACAATGTAAGGTTGCCAAAGTGTCAGATTCAAAAATCAACCGTTTGCTTGACGCAGCTTCAAATCGTGCTAGCGAGGCGGTTCGCGTAGTGGAAGATATTGTGCGGTTTATTTTTGACGACCATATTTTGACCGAACATTGGAAGGTCTTTCGCCACAATCTGAATTCCGTATTGCAGACGTTTCCGGTTGAGTTGAGACTCGCTTTTCGCCAGTCGGACGCCGATGTAGGTTCATCCATTACCCTCAGCAGTGAGACCAGACGGACTAATGTTGCCGATCTGCTCGCTGCAAACATTGCCCGCCTGCAACAATCGCTTCGCAGTCTGGAGGAAGCCGCCAAACTGATTGATATTGCCGCAGCGCAAAAGATCGAAGGTCTGCGCTACCGTAGTTATAAGCTTGCTGCTGCAAGTCAAGCCTTGGAGGCAAGCCTACAACGATTACAAGACGTTAAAATTTGTGCGCTGATCGGTGGTGAAAGTTCTGTAGAACAGGAATCCCAAATGATTGATACGCTGGTGTCGGCGGAAGTCGGTGCGATACAACTTCGTGTAAAAGGGGTGGATGACGCGGAACTCGTTACTCGGGCACGAATGTTGGCGGAAAAAACCCGAGGCAGTAAAACGTTGGCGATTATCAATGACCGACCTGATATTGCAGTCCTTTCCGGGGCGGACGGCGTTCACGTTGGGCAGGACGATTTAAGCGCAAAAGATGCGCGTCAAATTGTAGGGCCGCATCGACTCATCGGTGTTTCTACTCACAATTACGAGCAATTAAATGAGGCGGTATTGGATGGTGCGAATTATGTCGGAATCGGTCCTGTCTTTGAATCAAGGACGAAGCAATTCGCAAGTTTTGGTGGGATTTCCCTGCTTAAGCAAGTTGCAAATCAAACAGCGATTCCAGTTTTTGCCATCGGCGGCATCAATCTCGAAAATATCGATGCCGTTATCGATGCGGGTGTAACTCGAGTGGCCGTCGCCTCAGCTATTACATCGGCCACAGATCCCGGCTGTCTAATTGCCACTCTTCATCAACGACTTGATCGGGCAACGTCTCAAGCCGGATCCGCATGAAAAAGTATATGGCCGGGTTGAGCCGATGCGTTGGGCAGTGATGAGCCAAGTCATTGACGCATTGCTTTTCGTATTGCCGTCATCGCCTCGGGATACTGCCGCAGAGATCGCACGACCTCTGAACGAAGATAGCGTGGAGGCTCACCCACATCAGCGTCTGCAGACGTGGTCGTGGGTGGCAAGAGTCCCTGATCGCGAAAAGAGAGAACTAGCGATTCAGGGATTTTGAGTGCCTCGGCCAATTGTGTTGTCGTCAGTGGAGGTTCTTGCGACATTAATCTACTTATGAACTTTTGAGATAATTAGCTTCGTCACCAGACAATCGCCCCATCTGGGAATCGATCATAATGCTATTTCTCCCAGGCCAGGAGGTCGCGTTAGCGGGCACTCATGTCACAACTCAAGCCACCGGCAGCCGGCACATAAGCACTGCGGCAGTAATCCATGACCATGCGATGGGCACTAAACCGCCATGCGAGCGAACCAATTGAATTCATCATCATAGAAATCCATTGCCGTGGTAAGCCGTGATCATCTCGATCGTAGAAGATTGGTATCACTTGATTGACAAGCACATCGTAAAGGGCATCGGCATCCCTCCGATCAGTCTCTTCACTTGAGGAGTGGGAGCGACCATTGCCAATTGCGAAGCCGTTAACCCCGTCGTATGCTTCGGCCCACCAGCCATCAAGAATAGAGCAATTCAGCCCGCCGTTCAGAACGACCTTCTGACCACTTGTGCCCGAGGCTTCCAGCGGACGTCTTGGATTGTTCAACCATACATCAACACCCTGCACGAGATGACGGGCAACATTGATGTCATAATCTTCGACAAATACGACACGCCCTGCAATCTGAGGATCATGACGCAGATTAGCAATTTGTTGGATTAATTTTTTGCCAGGCTCGTCGGCCGGATGCGCTTTGCCGGAAAAAATAAATTGAATCGGGCGATCACCATCTGCAATCATTTCGTGGATCTTTTCAAGATCCCACATAAACATGTTAGCACGCTTGTAGGTTGCAAACCGTCTTGCAAATCCGACAGTGAGTACATTC
>JAYYJN010000167.1:0-2970 GCA_036146215.1 Planctomycetota bacterium | reverse complement strand
ACGCACCGGTAGCTCCAATTCCCACCGGTGCCAAGTCACCTCCCTCTTCAGCATCGGAGATCGGAATGGTGTTCCCCAGCGGTGGATAGGAGGTGGGCACATCAAAGGCCACCGATTTACCGTTGACCCAAAGAAACAGCTGGTCATCAAAATTTGCGAATCGCAGATCATACATGCCTGGACCGCGGACCGCAGTTTGAGCCGCTGGGAGCTTCGCAGGATCGCCGACGGCATCATAAAATGTGCCGTCAATCCCCAGCGTGGCGATTCCCGTTTCCAGATCAAACGTACACTCAAAGTGCTTGCCACCCTCTACGAGATCGAGTTGCACGCTTCCTCTAGCGGCGAGTACTTCCAGGCGGCATTCGAGCATCAGATCGCCTACCCAGTACATGCCCATGGCCACTCGGTTTGATTGAACTTGGGGTGGGTACTGAAAGACAATCCCAGAATTATAGGAATAGGCATCAGCGATAAGCTGGGGCACCGATTCAACGCCTTGCAGAATCCTTGATTTCGCGGTTGGGTCTTCCGTCTCTGACGCCTCTACGATCCGGTTCCATTGCTCAAAATTGGGCACACGATGCTGATAACGCAGCCAGCTGGTTTTATCCGAAATACCTTCGCCATCAATGATAAATCGTCTGTGATCGGCTGCCGGTTCCCAATCCCCTTTGACTGGTTCCACCCCCCGCGGCCATAGATCCCACCGGTGGGGCCAACCACTCCGGGTGAGCTGTTCTGCCTGATAGGTATTGTCGTGCACCAATTGTGCCATCGCCACTGCTTTGTCCGGCGGCTTGCGTACGACGCTGTAATCCAGATTACGTGCCTCTGCTTCGTTTTCAGCAATTTGTTCGGTGCGAAAAACATCTCCTCTGTGAATCTTGAGCGTCTCCCCCGGCAAACCGACGAGCCGTTTGATGTAATTCCGCGATGCATTACCGGGAAAGCGAAAGACGAACACATCCCCACGCTCCGGTTCCTGAAAGGCATAGGCAAACTTGCTGACGATGATACGATCGCCGTTTGCCGATTCTGACTCAGCATCAAGATCGAGTGCACCGACATTAAAAGGACGTGGATATCCCAATAATTTTCCTTGTCGCCGATTTGTACATGCCCAATAACGGCAGTTCGAACATTCTCCCCCAATCACATCTGCCTGCTTCTGTTCATTATTTGGATCGATTTCTTGACTCGCACTGACGCGATAAGGAAAACCGCACATTGGACAATCGATATCCTGATGCCGACCTTGCAGGGTCGGTGCCATCGACCCGGTCGGGATCACAAACGCTTCGGCTTCGAAGGTGCGAAAGAGGAATGCGAGCGCAAAAGCAACCACGATTGATTCAACCGTTTCGCGGACACTCTTGGACGTCAATAAATGAAGGATGGCAGTCTGCGCACCGCCGCCCGCGCTCTGCTGAAGCGGCTTTTGTTTGCTGCTGTTGCCCGAACTATTTTTCGACATTAAACACCGAAAACCGCAGGATGTTAGAACTGAGAGGTTGGGTAGAAAACGTAATATAACGTATCCCGCGGTAATGGTGAACTTCGAATCTCTGAGCTACGGGCGGGTGAAAATCGCTATTTATCGCCACCGCCACACACGTCCTAGCAGATCCTCACGCCGCACGATTGCCTCAGCCGTATCTTGTCGACTATCGAGAGATACCGGACTATTGTCGCCTAATACAAAAAATTCATCTGCTGCCAAACGGTATTCGCTCGTGCGACGATTCGCGATCCCGTGTACCTCGGGGGTGTAATATATATCACGGCGCACCAAAAGATCCTCAATCACCACGTCAAGCGATTGACTACCAATCGCCAAAATGCTGTCCGATCGCGATTCGCTTTCGCCCAATGGATCCCCTCGAAGATGTCTTGCTGCGGCAATTCGTATCTCTTCCAGGTCGCAAGAAAAAACAACCTTTTTATTGATCACAAAAAAGAACTGCTGATCGACCGAGGCAACCTCCATCCAGACCGGGGAAACCGTCTGTTCGGCCGGCCAGGGAAACTCTGCAAGTTCCAAACCTGCATCCCAGAGTTTGCCCGATCCCTGGCCACAATCCAATTCCAGGCGCGAACTGCCTAATTGAAAAAATAAACGTCCGCCTCCGAACCATTGGGCTTTCGCCCCAACGATTAAATCATCGGTGTTGTTTAGTTTTCGCGATAATGTTTGGTTGTAAGCATAGTTGTCAGTCACCTGATGTGTCGGTTGCACACGTCCACGATGAAAATCAACATGGTCATAGACGATCCATTCGATCGGTGCAGACTGATGTGCGGTTTCTGATTTGGGAGTACACCGGAAACTGCAAGCCGTGTGAGAAATTTTATTCCACGGTGTCGCCTGATGTGACGGGTGCCAGCGTGCTCCGGTGATCGCTTGGTTGGAATTGAACCGTGCATCGTGCACAGTAATGGCCAACGCATCGACGGTCGACCAATCTTTCTTTAATCGCTTACCATCGATCCAAATATCCCCGTGAGCAACCGCCACCGTTTCTTCCGGTAGTCCGACCACCCTTTTTAAACACTGACCACTTGGTGGGTCTGCTGAACGAAAAAGAATGGTTTCCCACCGCTCTGGGTCGCGAAACGTGTAACTCATGCGATTAATGAATAACCGATCACCAGGGAAAACTAATTCGTCTGGATTATGTGGTTGTTGAGATCCGCAGTTCGGACAACCCACAAATCTCGGAATTTCGACGGCAGTTGCGTCGACAGCAAAACAAAACTGGCACGCTTGGCAGCAAACCCTGTAATGCGGACCGTGGAACCGTTCTGCCATCGAAGCGCCAATGACGCGCACCGGCACAATCGATCCTGGGAAGGTAAACTGGCTGACGCAGAACAGCAACAGCAAGCCACAAAGCGTAAGCACAACGATCTGTACACCGCTCAGCCTTCGCATTGATTTTCCTCAAGCAGCACCCGCTTTTGGGTGCA
>JAYYJN010000166.1:0-3333 GCA_036146215.1 Planctomycetota bacterium | reverse complement strand
ACCAGACCAGATTGATGCTGGCATAACGTGCTTGGAGCAACCGGCCGTAATAAGTAATGTCCGACCCGTCTTCAATGTCATTGATTGGCGTCAGACTTTTGTTGACCCACTCATCATTCACCGAAAGGATGCTGAACGTGCCGGTCGATCGCAGCGTGTCGGTCCAGAAATGCTGATAGGCAACCCAGGAACCCCAGATGGGAATCGATCTTAGCGGTCCCCTTTGACCTTTCCCACCGCCTTGGGGAACGACAAAAGAACCTGGAGCTGCATCAAGGCCCAGTCCGGAGGAATCCTGACTGTAGGCGGCAATGCCCTGGCCACCTTGTGCGGCAAGAATCAGGTTGTTTTTTCCCCAAGTCGCAATCTTTCCGCTTAGCGCCATACCGTAGCCATAACTGGTTGAACGGTAGTCGGGACCCGAACCGGTTAATCGGCGGAACAGCCCGGCCGCCTCGATATGGGCACGCTCGGGCGTGTAGACATATTTTGCGATGACCGAGGGCATCTGATTGACCGAAACGTATTCGTCTTGTGCGGGGGGAGGATTTGGTGGCGGGGTTTGACGAAGTGTGAGTTCACCCGGCATGTGTTCCACACCGACGACAAGCCCCTGATGTTCTCCCAGGCCGAGCGACTCGAACGGAATGTTCATCACCAGTTGCGGTGTACGCACATAGGGAATGGCATTGGGGCCTTCAAAATCGATCGTGTCGGGTGCGGCCGATTGATTAAAGAAAATCGTGTAGTCTTTCCCCGCCTTGAACCAGCCGTAATTGGCATACACCTTGTAGACTTGAAAGGCGGTCCGGTCCACCTCCTTGAACAGATTCATAAGGGTGTAAGCGCGAAATCTCGCCAGATTCGTCGGTTGCTCAAACCAGACGCCGAGTTGAGTTTGATTCGGACTGATGACCTCACGCGGGTAAAGTATCGAGGCTGGAGTCCCCGTGACCGGAATGGCGGACGTGACAAACTCGCGAACCACCCCCTTATTGGGAACCAATCCCACTGCATTGGTGTCATAGATTTCGTCGACTTCCAGAAGGCCATGGAAACCTACCCCTTCGCGGTCACCGGTGAGCATGTAGGGCGCCATCTCGCCTAACCACGCCGGACCTTCACCGATCCGAGCACTGTATTCCTGTGCTGCCGCTTGGCCCGATTGGGACGGCCTGCCGATCCGAGCCCGATTCCAAGCGTAACGCCCACTGCCTCCTGATTGCTGCTGCATCTGTGAAGATTGCTGCGGTTGCAGCGACGCCAAGTTGTACCGCGGCGCTTCCTGAGACAAATGCCGCTCTACCATGGCCTCCGCCTCAAGATCCCAGTCGATCTGCTCGGCAGGGTCCAGCACCGGCGGCAACCGCTGCACACCGCCCCTATCTTCCTCAGCGCAAGAAAGCGTCTCGCTCAAAACCGCGCATGCGCAAAGCACAATGCAACAGACGCGTCCAAGCATTCGGCGATCAGGTTCGACCCAAGCCAATCTTTCTGTCCTTTCAAATAGCCCGGCAGACAGCATTGCTGTCATGCAATCCGCGAGATCTGGGTGCAGTCTCAACCGTGCTTATCGGCATAATCGAACCAGGCGGAACAGTTTAACTACCTTTTCACGCGATGGTTTTCGGCAGTTTTTTGCCGTCGAGATCGGCAGACGGTCAAGATTTTTCCGCGGGTGAATCGCCCGCTGAAGAATCTCGATGCGGCGCTCGTATCAGATGAACGCCGAGTTGCACATCATCGCGGGAACAGAACAAATCGAGCGTCCAGTCTACCGCCACTCGAAGTCGACGGCCCCAGCCCGGCATTTTGAGTAGATACACGGTTCGCCAGAGAAACCAGGCGATCCAGCCCGAAAAATCGATGCCGAAAATCCGGGCAACGCCACGGTGTCCGCCGAGGGCGGCCAGCGAACCGAGCATAGTAAAGCGGAATGGTCGCGTTGTCCCGCCTCGCAGCACGGACACCAGATTCTTCGCCAAGTGCGGTCCCATGCGGACGGCATGCTGTGCGGTCGGCGGATAGGGCTGACCTGCATCGTCCGGATTCAATGCACAATCACCGATTGCCCAGAGATTTTCGTAACCGGTGACGCGAAAATCGTTCTGGCAGTCGATGTATCCCCGCGGCCCGGTCGGCAAACCACTTGCCGCGATCAGTGGCGGCGGGGCGATGCCGGCACACCAAATCACTGTCTCGGTCTCAACCTGCTCGCCGCCAGAGGTGAGACAGTGATCTGGTTCGATCCGAGTAAGCGTTTCCTTGAGGCGGATCGTTGTTCCATGTTTTGCCAATTCACGGGATGCGTAAGCGGCAAGTCGCTCATCAAGGGTCGGCAGGATGCGATCAGAAAGTTCGTACAGTGTGGCTCGACAATCTTCAATCCGCACATTTTTGAATTTTTTGGCGACCCGGCGCATGAAGGCCAGAAACTCACCAGCGGCCTCCACCCCCGTGTAGTTGGCTCCCACCACGACCAAGTGCAGGAGCCGGCGACGTTCCTGCGGATCGTCAACTCCGTCTGCCCATTCGAGCAATTGAATAATACGGTCCCGCAGGGACACCGCGTCGACGAGTGATTTGAGCCCGTGCGCATATTCGGTCAGTCCCGGTACATCGGGCATCCGCGTAACGCTGCCAGACGCAATGACCAGATGATCGTAATCCATCGTCCTTACTTGGTGCCCGCCGGAGAGCCGATAGGCGACCTGCCGAGCTGCAGGATCAATTCGCTCGACCTCTGCCATATGAAAAATCGTGCGGCGGAGAAACGAGCGAATGGACACGACCGCGTGCCGCGGCTCCACGTCGCCGATGCCCGCTTCGATCAGCAGTGGCGAAAAGACAAAATAGTTATTTCGATCCAGCAGCACTACCTCCGCCTCGGCGGGCGAGAGTTGTTTCTCGAGTGCCTGAGCGCAATAGGCGCCGGCAAAGCCGCCGCCGACGATCACGATCTTTTGTTTCGAGTTTTTTTGCTGCATGCAAAAGCTCATGGGGACGCGAAAAACCAATGCTAAGATAGTGGCTAATTTTTACCGCCACTCACCTTCGACCGCAAGTTTCCTCCGCTTGGAGCAAGCTCGCTTTCCTGTCAGCGGGCTGCTCGCTATGATGCCAAAGAGGACTTGAGCGTAAGGATAAAATGATGATTGAAGCGGGTATTTTTCTGCTGCTGACGATTCTGTTTCTCGCCATCGTGCGGGGCTTTCGGACCTTTGCACTGATCGTATTCTGGTGCTGCTTCGGATTCATTCTGCTCGATTTCCTGTTCTACTCCACCAGCCCCCTGGCGATCAGCCTTTGAACGGGGAGCATTGCAGATGTCGA
>JAYYJN010000165.1:0-3130 GCA_036146215.1 Planctomycetota bacterium | reverse complement strand
CCATGTTTGATTGGATTGGCGGGCGGACGAGTGAGCTTTCGGCGGTGGGACTGCTTCCGGCAGCACTCGAGGGCCTAGATATCGAAGCAATGCTTGGCGGAGCCGCAGCGTGCGATGCGGTCACTCGCAATAAAACGACCGCCAAGAATCCGGCGGCCCTGCTGGCGCTGATGTGGTATTCAGCGACCGATGGGCGAGGATTGAAGGATATGGTTGTGTTGCCTTATAAGGATCAATTATTGCTTTTGAGTCGTTATCTGCAGCAACTGGTTATGGAGTCGTTGGGAAAGCGACTGGATCGCGATGGAAATCGGGTCGATCAGGGAATCGCGGTCTATGGAAATAAGGGTTCGACCGATCAACACGCGTTTGTTCAACAGCTTCGCGATGGAATAAATAATTTTTTCGTCACGTTTATTCGAGTGCTCGAATTCGAGGCCGACGTAGTCGAAGTTGAACCGGGAATTACGGCAGGCGATTACCTTCACGGGTTTTTGGTTGGTACCAGAGCAGCCCTCTCGGGTAACGATAGGCAATCGCTAACGCTTTCTGTAGCGCGCGTGGATGCCCGGACGGTTGGGGTGTTGATTGCGTTGTTTGAAAGGGCAGTAGGATTCTACGGATCACTTATTAACATTAATGCCTACCATCAGCCGGGTGTAGAAGCGGGGAAAAAGGCAGCAGCGTCCGTATTGGAGTTGCAAACTCAGATTATCGGCAAACTGAGTGACAAACCGCAGACTGCGCAAGCGATCGCCGACGCGATAAACGCCCAAGCAGAAGTTGAAACAGTTTATTTGCTTTGCGAACACTTGGTCGCGAACGGTCGTGCAGGTTGCACACCCGGTGTTTCACCAGCGGAAACAGTTTTTATAAGTAAGTAACGATTCGCATTAATTAACCAAAATTCGCAGACAATTAATATCCACAAGAGGAGTACACCATGCCCAATCTTGTCGAGTCGCTCAAGCAAATGACGACCATCGTGGAAGACACGGGTGACATTGCGGCGATTGCTGATTTCACGCCCCAGGATGCAACTACGAACCCAAGTCTTATCTACAAGGCTGCCCAGATGCCGGAATACGAGAAATACGTCACGGATGCGCTTGCGTACGGTCGTGAGGTCGAGGGGGACTCGGCATCTGCGTTTCTCGATAAATTATTTGTGGATTTCGGGTGCGAAATTCTTCAGCATATCCCGGGCCGCGTATCTACGGAGGTCGATGCGCACCTAAGTTTTGACACCGAGGGTACGGTTGCGAAGGCGAAGGAATTAATCGGTCTCTATCAACAGCGGGGGATTGGACCAGAGCGCGTGTTGATAAAGATCGCAAGCACTTGGGAGGGGATTCGGGCGGCCGAGCGATTAGAAAAGGAGGGCATTCACTGCAACCTCACTTTGCTTTTCAGTTTTGCCCAAGCTGTCGCCTGTGCCGAAGCGGGCGTAACGCTCATTTCACCTTTTGTGGGTCGGATTTACGACTGGTACAAAAAAGATCAAGGTGTCGATGACATTCCGATTGAGGAAGATCCGGGCGTCAAGAGCGTGACTAAGATTTATAATTACTACAAGCATTTTGATTATCCGACGCAAGTGATGGGCGCGAGCTTCCGTCGAGTTGGCCAAATCACCGAGCTTGCCGGTTGCGACCTGTTGACTATCAGCCCCGAGTTGCTCGAGGAAATGCAAAACACTCAGGGTGATTTGAACGTCAAGCTCACTTCCGAGGCGGCCAAAAAAGAATCGTTCGAGAAGATTCACCTCGATGAGAAAACGTTTCGCTGGATGCACAACGAAGATCCGATGGCAGTCGACAAGCTTGCGGAGGGTATCCGACGATTTGCAGCGGATACCGTAAAACTAAAAGAATTTGCACAAGACCGAGTTGCGCAGCCGAGCTAAACGAGTCACCTGAAAGGAAATCGCAAATGCAATTAGGTATGGTCGGTTTGGGTCGGATGGGCGCGAACATGGTTCGAAGGCTCATGGAGGGCGGGCACCAATGTGTTGTTTTTGATAAGAATCCAGAAGCGCGTGATGCAATGGCTGGGGAGGGTGCGATCGCGGCGGAAAGTCCGCAGCAGATGGTCGATCAGTTGTCGATGCCGCGTAGCATCTGGATGATGGTTCCCGCCGGTGTGGTTGGAGACACCGTAGCGGAGTTTTCGCCCCTCCTTGAATCGGGCGATATTCTCATCGACGGCGGTAATTCATATTACAAGGATGACATGGCCCGAGCGAAGTCACTCAAGCAGGATGGAATACATTACTTAGATGTAGGAACAAGCGGTGGTGTTTGGGGTCGGGAACGCGGCTACTGCATGATGATTGGTGGAGATGCGGAAGCGGTTAGCCACCTTGATCCGATTTTTCAAACTCTTTCGCCATCGGTTGATTCGGCACCACGGACCCCGGGTCGCGAGAAGGCTGGGGGCACTGCCGAGCATGGATATCTTCACTGCGGGCCGAGTGGTGCTGGGCACTTCGTTAAAATGGTACACAATGGAATCGAATATGGTGTGATGGCTTCCTATGCCGAGGGCCTGAATATTTTACGTCATGCCGGTGTCGGTCGCAGCGGCCGCAAAGTTGATGCCGAAACGGCACCTCTTCGGAATCCGGAGGATTATCAATTTGACCTGAACCTCGCAGATATATCCGAGGTTTGGCGAAGGGGGAGTGTCATTGCATCATGGCTTCTCGACCTAACGGCAGAGGCGTTGTTGAAGGATCCACATCTTGATTCTTTTACGGGTCGGGTCTCTGATTCGGGCGAGGGCCGATGGACTATCAATGCAGCAATTGATGAATCAGTTCCGACTCCGGTTCTCTCTAGTGCACTTTACCAGCGGTTTTCATCTCGTGATCAAGCGGAATTTGCTGACAAGGTCTGCTCGGCGATGCGGAAAGAATTCGGTGGTCACGTAGAGCGCGCGGCAGGCGGTTAGTAACGTTCGACGGTTAGGAGCATTTAAGATGACCCCTGAAGAGTCACATCCGCATACCGAACCGTTTCTCGGCGTGATTTTTGGTGCGTCGGGTGATCTCGCAAAGCGGAAATTAATGCCGGCCATTTTTAACCTCTCCCGCGATGGTCTGCTGACGGAATCATTTGCCATTCTCGGG
>JAYYJN010000164.1:0-8586 GCA_036146215.1 Planctomycetota bacterium | reverse complement strand
CGAGACGACGGCGCGCGGTGCAGCGTTCCTGGCGGGACTTGGCGTCGGTTTCTGGAGTCAAATGGATGAAATTGCCGAACTTTGGGAGTGCGATCATGTTTTTAAACCTCAAATACAGGAAACGGAGCGGACACAGCGGTACCGCACCTGGCAACAGGCCGTAGCCCGCTCGCAACATTGGAATGATGCAAACGGGAATGGTTAGTGACCCCTGACAAGGTGTGCTTGTGATTGAATTTGCTGATTCAAAACCTCAGTTTGAGCCGGGAATGCTCGTCCGGCATCGTCGCTATCACTACCGGGGAGTAATTGTTGCTTTCGACATGGAATGTCGGGCACCGGCGCAGTGGTACGAGAAGAATCAGACGCAGCCGCCGAGACACCAACCCTGGTACCACGTCCTGGTGCACGCCACCGGATCAGTAACTTACGCCGCTCAGGACAACTTACTTTTGGATGATGAGGGGCTGCCGATCAGCCACCCTCTCCTGGAGGCTTATTTCGACGCCTGGGAGGATGGTCGCTATCTCCGCAATGCAACCCGTTGGGAGTCGTGGTAGCTCATTTAAGAGTTAACGATAAACCTCAAGGCCTGATCGACGCTGCCTGGAAACGATCCGGAGATTGGTAAAATCGTTTTAGATTCTCCTCATTTGCAAAGAGATAGACCCGATTTTTATAAAAGACTCCATGCTTGCGGTGCCCTAACACAAACGCATGAGACTCTGCGGCAACCACCGGATCATATCCTGAGATTACCGGACTGTAGTAATCAGGATTGGCGAGAAACCGCTGTTGCTGATGCTGTCCGGAAAAGAGGTAAAGGCGACCGCGGTGATAGGCACCCCATTGGGTTTGACCAGCTACCCATTTTTTGTGTTCGACCAGTTCGACCGGGCACATTCCATCAAGGCTCGGTGCATCGATGGTCGGTGGCAACGGCAATGCCGGAGGAACGGTCGGTAGATTCACAGATGTAGAACGAGTCGGCGACGTAACGGTTTCAGAAGGCAAATAACTGCTCTGACTGATCGAACTGCTGGGCGAATTGTCCCGCGCAGTCGGTGAGGCAGCCACCCCGGCAGCATCGAAGTTGCCATCCGACTTTGCTGCGGTTTCCCAGGGGGCAACAGGTCGCTTTATGGCCGGCGGGTTCGAAAGAGGTGCCAATTGCGGCGTCATGGCCGGGGGCGGAGATCCATTCGAGGCGGGAGATGCAAGATTCGCATAACGGGGTCCTACTGCAGGCGCGGAATATTCCGGATTACGATACGTGACTGGCATGCTCGCCGCGATCGGGGTTTGTGGAATCGAGTCGATGTCGGCTGAAGGTGTGGCGGTGGGCAGCAACCGCAGCAGGCCCGCAAGATATCGAGTTGCCTGCGGGGGACACTTTTGCGTTGCAAGCACGCGGCCCGATGGATCGATCACCATGTCGGTCGGCACAAATCGGATTCCATGACGACGTGCCAATTCAGGATGCGTCTCCGTGTTGATTTTCACAGCCACAAAGTGCTGCGCGAGGGCTTGGGCAACCTCCGCTCGGCTGTAAACATTTCGTTCGAGTTGCACACATGGCCCGCAATGGGTGGACCAGAAGTGAACCAGAAGCAGCTTACCGCTCTGCTGCGCCTCGGCGCGGCCCGCATCGATATTGTCGAGCCAGCGGATCGAGCCGGCGTGCGTCACACCCGTGAACAGACTGCAGATAACGATAAATACTGCTGCGACGAGTCTCATCGGGACCTTCCTCATATGTGCGGACATGAACTGTGCGGAGCTTGAACAAAATCGTTTTCTCTTTATCGGTCGCCCGCGAGGTTAAAATGGTGCTAAATTGCGGGTCGTATCAATAATCCGGATTTTTGCTCAAAATGCCTGGAAACAACGCAATCACCCTCATTGATGCCATTGCATCCAGTGCGTGCGAGGCCTTTTTGTACCCGGCACGACACGTGGAAGGACCAGATCGACATGCGACTTGACAGGATCACATTCAGTCTTATCATTAAGTACGAGTTAACACTGCTTACACACGGCTAGGCGGTGGCGCTTGGGTCCGAAACACTCTGCCGGACCGATCCCGCTTGTTTTTGTTGGCTGTTTCGACGGCACCGCGGGTGGTTCGATCAAGCGAAATGCTTCCTGGCCTTCTGACTTTGACTTCTCAGTCGTCCTTTATTGGCTTCAGGGAACGCGTCACGCGTTTGAGACCAACCTCAAACCGTGTCGTTCGTGAACAACATGGAATGTCGATACCACGAAGGCCTACTGTGATTGGCAGTGGGTTCGGCAAAATTAGAACTGCAAAACAGGGATTAATTGGCGTTTGCCTTGCCACTGGATCATCAGTGGCAATTTGGCAGCTGCCTTGTGGATGACCAACGGGTTTTCGATGTGGCGGTCGTGCCATGGAGAACGAAATGCCCAATCCGCTTTGGGGTTTTACCGGTGCGGATGGCCCGGGTCTATCGCGCCACGGGAAAGATTGTGAGACAACAAGTCGACCGCCTGATCGGCAGAAGACGCTTCTAGACACTATTCCAGGGATACTAGGCGAGAGAGAGATTTATGGCGAAAAGGAATAACAGTAAAGGCGGACGGTCTCGTGGGGACCGACCGCGGGGTGGACGACGCCGGGGCAATCGTGTCGGCGGTGGAAAACGGCCAGGCTTTGATTCGGGTGATAATCAGGATAACGGCGAACCGAAACCCGATGCGCCGGGCGGTGGCGTGCTGGAGTTGCACCCCAATGGCTATGGATTTTTGCGCGATCCGGAAAACAACTATCAGCGGGAGCGAACCGATCCATTTGTTCCCGGAACGATGATCGACAAATTCAATCTCCGTGAGGGCGTCCTCATTCGAGGTATGGTGCAGCAGGGAAGGGGCAAACAGGGCCCACGCATCAAAGAAATTGAAACTGTCAACGGCATGACGCCTGAGGAGTATGGAGAAGTTAAAAATTTTGATCAGCTGACGCCGATCAACCCCGAAAACTGGCTGCGACTTGAGACAGGTCATGAGCCTCTCACGACACGTGTCATGGATTTGCTGACCCCGCTGGGCAAAGGCCAGCGAGCACTGATTGTCGCTCCGCCGCGAAGCGGCAAAACGGTCATGCTGCAGCACATCAGCCAGGCCATCACCGCCAATCATTCCGATGTCACACTGGTCGTGCTGCTCGTTGATGAGCGACCGGAAGAGGTAACCGACATGAAGCGAGCGGTCGCGGGTGAAGTTGTTGCCAGCAGTCTCGATCGCGACGTCGAAAGCCATGTACGACTTTCCCAATTAGTGGTCGAGCGATGCAAACGGTTAGCCGAAGAAGGCAAAGACGTATTCTTGCTGATGGATTCGATCACGCGAATGGCGCGTGCATTTAATAAATGGGTCGGCAACACGGGCCGGACGATGAGTGGCGGTGTGGATATCAAAGCCCTTGATATCCCCAAGAAACTTTTTGCGACCGCGCGGGTTTTCGAAGAGGGCGGATCGCTGACGATTGTGGCCACGGCGTTGATCGACACCGGCAGTCGTATGGACGAACTTATTTTTCAGGAATTCAAGGGCACTGGAAATATGGAGTTGGTTCTCGACCGTAAATTGGCCGATCGTCGCGTCTGGCCAGCCATCGATATCTCGCAGAGTGGAACGCGGCGCGAAGAAAAATTACTCCCAGCTGACATGCTGCACGCAATCACAATGCTCCGCCGGACCCTCTCTACGATGGAGCCGGTGGATGCCATGGAACAGCTCACGCAGAAACTTGGCAAGTTTAAGACGAACGATGAGTTTATCGAGCTGATCAGCGGCGCGCGAGCGATGGACTAAGGCCATCGACTAAGGCCATCGACTAGGCCGGGCGAGATCGTTTGCTGGGCGTGGCTTGGCCACTTGCGGGATTTGCCCCATTCGGCATGTTTGCACGAAACTTTTCGATACTGATCGCCGCATCGCCCGTGAATTCGGTTGCTTGGGCAACGTTCTGCAGCGAGCGAATGCGATATGGTTTCTCACCCTGACACTCGTGATAGATGCGGGCAGAAACCTCCCCGAGCAACCCAAGTCCGAAAAACTGGATTGCCGCCAGCCCAGCAACCACCGTCAGCAGCAGCAGGGGATTACCGGTCATATCCACAGAGCCGAACAGTTTCATGGCCAGGGTCGCCATGCCCGAAAGGCTGGTGACTGCGATCAGCAAAAGACCGATGCCCCCGAAAAGCCGCATGGGCGAAACCGAGTGGCAGATCATATACTTCACAGTCACCAAATCGAGCAGCACGCGAACCGTGCGCCAGATCCCATATTTACTCTCTCCAAATCGGCGGGGATGATGCCGGGTGACCACTTCGACTGAACGTGCGCCCTGCCAATGGGCCAGGATTGGAATAAATCGGTGCATCTCGCCATAGAGGGAGAGATCCATGGCAATCTCTCGTCGGATTGCCTTGAGCGTACAGCCCAAATCCCGCACAGGAAAGCCCGTCACTCGACTGATGAGCCAGTTGGCAATCTTTGAAGGCAAGCGTCGATTCAGGAAGGCATCTTGGCGATCTTTTCGCCAACCGTGAACCAGATCATAGCCCTCGTGAATTTTTTCAACCATCATCGGAATATCGGCCGGTTCATTTTGCAAATCACCGTCGAGCGTAACGATGCAATCGCCTTCAGCGTAGTCAAGGCCGGCACGCATCGCGGCGGTTTGACCGAAATTTCTACGAAACTCAATCACCTTCACACGCTCATCGCTGCGGGCAAGGGTGGCCAAGTGCTGAGGCGTGGCATCAGTCGATCCGTCATCGACCATGACGATTTCATAGTGCCAGTCGGTTTGTTCCATCACGCGGGTCAGCGCCTGATGACAGAGTTCCACGTTTTCCTGTTCGTTGAAAAGCGGAACGATGATTGAAACGTCCATGCGAGTCGGCCCTGTAATGAAAAACCGGCGAGGCGAATAAATTTGAGCCTCATTTTCTCACAAATTGGCCTTTTGAGCCTAGACGAATTTGTCAGGCATTTCACCGGATGCTAGCGGTTGGCCCTATACCTTGTGACCGATTCGCTGGGCTCCCTCTGTTGGTTGAGGTCCAGCGGCGCATCTCCACCCGCACCCGCCGGTTATGCTACAATTCGTGCCCGCTGGGAGGGTAAGCGAATTGGCTAGCGGCCTCACTGGAAATGAGGTGCCGGGAAACCGGTTGCGGGTTCAAGTCCCGTGCCCTCCGCTTGACGACCTTAGTCGCTGCAAAGATGGGCAATCGGCCGATCAAAACTGCCAAGATACGTTCTCCCGATACTCGAGTGGCGACCTTGATTTTTCACCGCGGTCACTCTAGGTTGAGCGCTTGTTGGTCTTTCTCCAGCAAACCTCGGGGTTCCATCGCATGAAGCGTCTAACCGCGATCAGTGGGTTGCTCGTTTTTTTGTCATTCTCTGGTGACTCTCACGCTCAAAGCACCCCGTCACCCGTCGAGTACGTGAATCGTAGTGCAGGGACGTACGCGACCAAATATTACTTCAAAAATCGGCGACTGGTTGGCCACGTGACGCAGATCGGCAACGGTTCGATCAGTCGATCCAATCAAGAAAATATTCTCTACCGCAAGGATCGACACAGCCTGGCGACCTGGACGATCCGGCATGGCAATTCAACATATAAAATGGACGCGATGGGCAAAATCGTGGGCGGGTCCAAACGAATTGGCAACACAACTTATACTATGCGAGACGGTGGCAGGCCGGGATCTTACGCAACACGAGTCGGCAACACGGTGTATCACAGAAAGGCGAATGGTGATATTAAAAGCATGACGATCTATTGGCATAAATCAAAAAAATGAGTGGCGCGCTGATTTTTACTATGCGGTTACTTTCCCGCTCGTGACATCTCACCCGATGCCACAATTTGCTGCCAACAGACGCAGGGCCGCATTTGATTTGGCTCTGATAAACGCTGGGAAACTGCAGTATTTTATTTTCTGATCATGTAAAAATGTGCCGGTTTCTTCTTGAGAGCATATGACATGAAACATGAGGCAAGGGCACGCGCAGAAAAACACTACGATGCAATTCTGCTTGAATGGAAAAAGCTTGGCATCTGCAAACCTCGCACCCACGTGATTACGGAGGTAATGCATCGGATGCAGCAGGAAAATCACTCCAGGTCACCATCAAGAACCACCGTCGCTCACTGGCTTAAGGACTACCGCACGCGCGATTATTACGCGCTCTGTGCCGCCTTGGCGTCAGAACGTGAGCGATTGCTACGGGCAGATGCTCCTTCAATTCCAGATGGTGGCCCGCAACAAAAATCTCAATGAATATTTGTCGCTTTTTCGAGATTGCACCGATCGGCAGAGCCTTTTTGCAAGCTTTGAAGACAGGAACCGGGAAAGGTTCGAGTGACGACGATTTCAACGACGCCGTCTTTAAGCTTACCTTTGAATGAGAGGCTTATACCGGTGCCAAGACCGTTCCTGAACCTGCAGCACTGCTTCTGGCCTTTGCGGGCTTTTTTCTTTTTGCCCTGCGGCGACGCCTAGTCGCCTGAGCGTGCACTGACTCGCCAGTGGCTGAAAAACGAAAGAGAAACCCCCGTGGATATGATCGACCTGATCTCTCGACAGGGTTAGTCGCGAGTGATTGGCACCTTGCTTTTAATTTGTCGCGATTCGATAGAAAGTAACATCGGCATCATGATCGGGGTTATTTTACTGACTAACGCAACTGTCGCAATGACCGCAACGATCGTGCTGCATTGCCGATAGGCTATGCCAAATCTGTGCCACAACTTGCGGGCAACCGGTCAGTCCGACGCATCTTCATATGGCACCAGTGCATCGCGATTTAAATCCACAATCCGTGATGTGACATCTGTTTCAGCAAAATCGCTCTCACTCTGATAAGCCCGGAGACCGAATATCGGCAGCATCGCAAAGAGATGATCAAAAATGGTTGCCTGAATGTCCTCATAGAAAGCCCAGCGAGTATCGGTCGTAAAACAATATAACTCGATCGGCAGCCCGGTGGGTGTCGGCTGCAGTTGACGTACCAGCAAGGTCATTCCCGAGTGATGAATCTTCGGGTGTTGCTGCAGATACGCAAGCACATACTGCCGAAAGAGACCACTGTTGGTAATCCGCGGACCATCGGCACATTCAGGATTTCCCGCTACCGACTGTTGTTCCAACCGAAGTGCCTCATCCATCAGGGGAATACTCGCTATTTCTTCCAACTCTTGTTTGGCGAGCATTCGAATGGAGCGTTGATCCAAATAGATTGACCGCTTGATCCGGCGACCCCCCGAATCAAACATTCCCCGCCAATTGACAAATGCGTTCTGAACGAGAGTGTAGGTCGGCAAACTGGTGACTGTCTTGTCGAAGTTTTGCACCTTGACCACGTTTAACGAAACCTCTGTCACATAACCGTCAGCCTCGGAGCCTTTGACTGAAATCCAGTCACCCACTCGTACCAGATCCCCCGTAGTCACGATTACATTAGCAAACATTGAAAGGAGCGTATCACGAAAGACAATCAGCAGCACGGCCGACATGGCTCCAAGGGCGGTAATAAAATAAAGAGGTGATTTATTCATCAGCACCGACACAATAAGGATGCCGGCAATGCTGTAGACCACAAAAGACCCTACGGTAATGTATCCGGCAAATGCATTCTTACGGTTCACAGTCGGCAATCGCGAATAATAGGCATCTGCAAGCCGCGCAAGGCGGATCAGCATGTGCGCAATGATTGCGATGAAAATTGCATAGATCACACGACGTGCGATCACGACAAAATCTTTATCGAGATCAGGTAACCAATAGAGGGCCATATCCACTGCAAGAATCGCCACAACGCTCGCGAAACTTCCGATGATGCGACTTTCGATAATTTCATGGAAGTGGAGGCTTTTTGACGCAAACTGACTCTTCGCCAACGGTCTAAAAATGAGGAACCGAAAGACCAGGTAAACCAACCACAGTGAAAGCAGGAGACCGGTAATCACGACCGGATAGAGCAAAACGTGGCTTTGTGAGCCTCTGGTGATTTCCCGTATCCAACTGGTGAGTGAACTTGCCAAGAGCCCGCCTGCAAGGAAACTTGTACCGTCGCCCGCAAACATGAAGATCTCCTTTACTGCATCATGCAATATCAAATGTTTTGAACCGGAATTGAACCGCCCGATTTTCGGTCTCTGCAAGGCATGTAGTGTAACGAATCGTTTATCCAGCGCAATGCGCGACCTCAGACCAGCCATATCGGCCAAAACCGGTAAAATGAGTCGACATGCGTGGCGATTTTCAAGATATCGGCCTGAAATTTCTGTATCAAAGTCCGCAGACATATCCGTGTCTGCCACCATTGCAGTTCGCTTACCTGCAGCGGGAGAAGAGATAGGGTGGGGTCGACAGTGCTTGCCTCCTAATCTGCTATTCACAGTGTCCTGAATTACCCGATCGCCCCTCCGCAGGGAAATCGGACAATTTACGCGCAAAATCAGGTCCCAGTGAATCTCGCCCCACGGTCTTGCCGGAACCAAAACCGGCCCTAAAGTACCTCGTTCAGATGTTTCGTATCTTA
>JAYYJN010000163.1:0-10657 GCA_036146215.1 Planctomycetota bacterium | reverse complement strand
CATCTATACGATGGCAGCGGAATCTGCTGTGTTTGCGGTTTTTCTTTTGGCGATCGCACATGTGCAGGCCAATGTGCTTTCCATTGCGGGGGTTCCAACGGCATGTGAAATTCCATTGGAACAATTGGCACATGATACGTTCAGCCGAATTGTGCGGTATTTTGGCGCGGGGGTTTACGAAGAGTTACTTTTTCGTCTGATGCTTCTTCCTCTTGCGATGGCCGCGGTAGGACTCGCCATCGCTTCTCGGAGAATCAAAATTGCGACCGCACTTATCATTACCCGTGTTTTGTTCGCAGCAGCTCATTACTTGGGTCCTTACGGGGATCACTTTGACGTAGCTAGCTTCTCTTTCCGTGCTCTGGCAGGTCTTTTTTTTGCCGCATTGTTTATTTTTCGAGGGTTCGGCATTGCTGCTGGCACGCACGCGCTCTACGACATGCTGGTAGGTTTTCCGGCACCCTAACTGTTTGAATGTCGCACAGCATACGGTCATCACAACTGATCGCTTCATGTGGTGCTGGTCACGAAAAAAGTCAAGAGCAAAAGCAAATGGCCGGAAAGCTGTGGGAGCGGTCTTTGTGCGATTTTCCGTAAGCGTATATAATCATGGAATCAATTTTTAAATGATGTTTCCAATTCTTGCGGATAAAAATCGCGTGCTCTCTATTCGCCCGAAAGTTGCCGAGTTGGTGTTTCAGTTGTACGGTAGACCGTTACATCCGGAATTGTTCCAGGTTTTCTGCACGCGAAAAATTGCGCATGGTCCTTACGAAGCAACGGTCAATATCACCTCTACGGGACACCTGGTTGCATGGAGTTATCAGGGCATCACGTTAACGGAAGTTGCGACAGGGGCGCATATGCCACTTCCGCAGAAGCGACGACTACTATCATATCGCCTGCAAGGCGAGCGCAATGATAAAGTCGAATGCCGTGGTGGGGCAAACTATCTGATGAGCTTCCAACTAGAGAAAGTGCAACCGGATATTTTCTGGAATTATCAAAATGATTTGTTTCAGGGAGGGGAGACCGACGGGATACTCTACCGGTTTGAGTCTAGCGGGCGTATGGCCTTGGGTGCCATCAGTTACATTCATATGGATATTCGTATGCGATCTTTGAGAATCCAAGCGTTTCATACGTTTCCCGATGATTATGCCATTGTGAAAAGCCAATCCATTTTTGAATTGCCGCGGAAATCCAGTTCTTAGAGCTGGCCGCTCAGGCGGTGACGGCAGTTAGAATCCGAGTGGTAGACACACCCTCAACAACGGGAGTGGTGATCACTAAGCCACCGTAAGATTCGACCAGATCTCTACCGACCATTTGCGCCTTTTTGTAGTCGCCCCCTTTGACGAGTACATCGGGTCGGATCACTTTGATTAATTCTAAAGGATCGTCCTGGTCAAAAATGAGCACAAAATCAACGCACTGGAGCGCAGCGAGAATTGCTGCGCGATCACGCTGGCCGATTACAGGTCTTTTTTCGCCCTTCAAGCGACGAACGCTCCGGTCACTATTGAGTCCCACGACCAGCACATCGCCCAGTTCAGCTGCCTGATGGAGATACGTGATATGCCCCACGTGGAGTAAATCAAAACATCCATTTGTAAATACAATCCGCTTGCCTGTCGCGCGATGCACATCAACAATTTTTTTGGCCTGCGATAATTCGATTAATTTGTTTTCTACCGGTTGGCTTCGTGCAAGTAATCGCTGTCGTAATTCATCGCGTTGAAGCACCGCCGCCCCTACCTGTTCAACTGCGATTCCTGCAGCAATATTCGCAAGGCGTGCAGCGATCGCTGCAGATTTTTGTGCAGCAACACAGAGCCCGACCGTCGCTAAAACGATGTCACCGGCTCCCGTTATGTCATAAACTGACCTGGGATCGATCGGGAAAATATTTCCTTGTCCGCGTCGATCTGCAAGCACCATACCATCTTTGTCGATTGTAACGATCGCCATTTCTAGGTCGGCAGCCTTGCAAATTGCATGGGCCGACTGCACGGCTTCCGCAGGATCGTTGATCGTCATCCCAGATGCCCGTTCGGCTTCCGCTCGATTCGGTGTCATCATCGTGGCGCCTCGATACAGCGCGTAGTCACGATCTGCAGCGGGATCGATAATGATCGGGATTTTTCGCTGTCGCGCAAGTTTTATAATGTTTTGAAGTAGCGAAGGGGAGAGTGTGCCCTTGTTGTAATCTGACAATAAAATCGCATCGCACTCTGAAATTTTTTTTTCAATCCCACGAAGCATCACTTCGCCCAAATGGGCGGGTAACTCGTTGCCCGTTTCTCGGTCGACACGAAGAATTTGATGCGGGTGCCGATTGGCGGCTCGTCCCATAAAACGATTTTTCGTCGTCGTGGGCCTTGCCGAGTCAGTCATTAGCAGATGGCAATCCACATTTATTTCGGAAAGCATTCTTCGGATGGAATCTCCCGAATGATCCGATCCTAATATGCCGGCGGCCGTGACCCGTGCACCAAGATGGGAAAGGGCCTGGCAAACGTTGCCTGCGCCGCCCAGTTTTTCTTCCTCGACATCGACCTGCAGAAGAAGCACTGGTGCCTCTTGGCTCACGCGCTCGGCGTTACCCCACGTATATCGATCGAGCATGAAATCACCGAGTACCAAAATATTTGGTTGCCCGATCTGGTCCAGTGCCGCGAGGAGATCAAGGTTTGTTTCAGTCATGGAAAAATAGTACTCCAGGGTGTGGCGATTCACCTTCATCCCCTGAAATGGAGGTGTCCATCGTGCTGGTTATACCGCTCACTCCGAATTGGAGCCATAGAATAATTGCCACCGCGGGTGCTAGCATCGAACGATGGGGATTGATGGCCATCGACGTTTAAACCTGACGCTTACTGATTATTGCAACGCATCGGCTAGTTTGCTTAGTAGCGAGGAAAGTACCTCTTCGCCAGCCCTTATCTCTGTCTCTAGCGTGACCGCATAGAGTGGAATGGAGCCTTTCCAGAGAGATCGGATTTTTACAAGATCTTTGTGTGTGCATAATACTGCCGTCGCACCACAACTTGCCGCCTGCTTCGAGAGTCGTTCGCTATCGGCCTGCGTATAGTGGTGATGGTCCGGATATTCTTCACATTGCTGAACGTGCCATGGTTCCTCAGCAAGCGTACGAGAAAAATTTTCCGGATTACCAATCCCGCAAAAACCAAAGACACATGCGTCATGGAACGTTTCAATGGGAACGATATCCCCTTCACGCCCGATCAAAAATGAAGTGCGGTACGCCAACTCAATCCAAGCCACATGGGGCGCAATCGATTGAACCCGATTTTTAAGCTCAGTCAGACGTTCCGCTGAGATGCGATCGACTCGCGTCAGTGCCACGACATCGGCTCGTCGAAGACTCGAAAGCGGTTCACGCAATGTTCCGCGTGGGAACAGGTACTCAAAACCAAATGGCTCCAGCGCATCAATCAACACAACATCGATATCCCTTGCAAGACGCCGGTGTTGAAATCCGTCGTCGAGTACGATCGCTTCGACCGCATATTTTTTGATGGCTGTTTCCACCGCTTGCACGCGATTTGGGTTTTGGACGTGCGGCACGCCCGGAAGTTTCTCTGCGAGCTCCATCGCTTCGTCATTGCGTTCTCCGTGACCTTGTTTGTATCCGCGACTGACGATCACAGGACTGATATTTTGATCGATCAACCATTTGCTGATCCATGCGACAAATGGCGTCTTTCCAGTGCCACCCAAGGTAAGATTTCCCACACTGATTACCGGGACACGGACTTGATGCGTTTTGTACCAACCCCGATCGAACGCGTAATTTCGAAGCTCGACGATCATGCGATAGGGAATTGCGAAAAGACGAAACAACGCACGAATGCCAAAAGCACCCAAACCGCGTCGGCGACCACTCACGACTGCACGGAATGTTGTGGGAGCGAGCAATACTTACTCCTGACATTTACGTGTTCACGCACCCTGAACGAATGGGTCGATATTTGCAGCCGCGATTGCAACGGATCAAACTATCCATCGGAAGTGGTATCGGAATCTCTTTTTCGTGCCCGTTAATGTCTCAGTCGCTCGCAGATGGCGTCGGCCATTTCTTGTGTTCCGACAGCCGTGGGATCATCCCGATGTGGTTTTAAGTCATAAGTGACACTTTTACCTTCGGCAATGACATCCGCTACCGCCTTTTCAAGGCGATCAGCCGCTTCACGCTCCTCAAGATGCTGTAGCATCAACATCCCTGAGAGGATGAGTGCAGTTGGGTTAACCTTGTTTTGACCCTTGTACTTCGGCGCACTTCCATGCGTCGCTTCGAAAACGGCACCTTCCGGACCGATGTTGGCTCCGGGCGCAACGCCGAGTCCACCCACAAGTCCCGCACCCAGATCGCTCACGATGTCCCCATATAAATTGGGAAGCACCAACACATCGTACAACTCCGGTTTCTGCACCAGTTGCATGCACATGTTGTCTACAATCCGCTCTTCAAATTCGATGTCCGGATAATCTTCCGCAACACGTTGTGCAGTTGCAAGAAAAAGCCCATCACTGTATTTCATGATGTTTGCTTTATGGACTGCAGTCACTTTTTTACGGCCGTTGTCACGCGCGTACTCCAGGGCACAGCGCACAATTCTTTCGGTCCCTGAAACGCTCATCGGTTTGATCGAAACGCCCGTCTCTTCACCAGTTGTTTTTATTTTTCGATCCGAGGGCAGCTTGTTGATGAAATCGATCAGCTCGCTTGTCTCAGGTTTGCCTGCCTCAAATTCAACGCCTGCATACAAATCTTCGGTGTTTTCACGTACGATCACCAGATCCACCGGTAGTTCAGAAAAATAGCTACGTACACCCTCATATTGTTTGCATGGTCGGATGCACGCAAACAGCCCCAGTTCCTGCCGCAGGTAGACGTTAATGCTGCGAAAACCCGTTCCCACGGGTGTCGTAATTGGTGCCTTCAGGGCACAACGTGTGCGACGAACACTCTCGAGTGTGCTTTCCGGAATTGGCGTTCCAGCACTCTCCATAATATCAACGCCTGCTTCTTGGACGTCCCAATCGATATCGACGCCCGTGGCATCGACACACTTTCGAGCCGCTTCCGCCAGTTCCGGACCCGTACCATCACCGCGGATTAGTGTTATTTCGTATGACATTATTCAGCTACCTATATAAACTTGAAATTGAAACGCTAGGTCTACCGATATGACATCGGATCATTGTCACGAAGACAAACATTCAGGGTTACTTGAGAGGCAGAGGGTATCAAACCAAAGTGCAATCGTCAACGCGGGCAGACTTCTACTGGTCGAATCCGACCGCTTATTGAGGGTGCTGGACGCTGATTGTTCCCGCGAGAGGGCTCGACCTTGGTTTAATCAGTTGAGAAAATAAAAGCTCATGCTAGGCGTGTGCCCGATGGTGTACGAGCACTTTCTTGTTTTATGCACGAGAGAGATTAATCAAACATAATTACAGTGCTGCTCAATGAGAGATAATCCAGGTGACTCGCGACTAGTGGGACGCATCGCTGGTGTCGATTTCGGCACGGTTCGCATCGGCATTGCGATCACCGATCCGCAGCAGAAAATCGCTAGTCCCTTTGATTTGTATCAGCGACAAGGCAAAGATCAGGAAACCCAATATTTTCGTGATCTTGTAGCAAGCGAACAGATTGTGCTTTGGGTCGTCGGATTACCGATCCACATGAGTGGGTCAGAAAGTCAAAAGTCACGGGAGGCACGCGCTTTTGGTGCATGGCTGGAGGCGACAACGGAAATTCCTACAACCTTTTTTGACGAGAGATTCACCTCTCAATTTGCAGATGAGTTGCTCAAAGTGGGTGCAGTGAGCGGCAAACAGAGAAAGCAACGCCGAGATAAAATTGCGGCCCAAATCATACTTGCTTCGTTTCTCGAGTCAGATCGCAGCATGAATAGTGTGGCTTTGCCCTTGGAAGATGACGCGGAGGATCAAGCTTGAATCGTTTAATCTTTGGTTGCGGTTATCTGGGGCGTCGCGTGGCCGATATTTGGTGTGGGGCAGGCGATACGGTTCACGTTGTGACGCGAAGTCAAACGCACGGAAGTGTCTTTGAAAAAGCAGGTTTCTTTCCCATCGTTGCCGATATTCTAAGGCCTGAATCGCTGTCAGATTTGCCAGCGGTAGATACGGTGTTATTTGCGGTCGGGTACGACCGAACCTCGCAGGCGAGCATCCATCAGGTTTATGTGGATGGGCTTCGCAATGTACTGGACGTTCTTCCTGATCACCCTTTTGAGATCTTGTATATTAGCTCAACCGGGGTGTATGCCGAAAAAGAAGGAGGCTGGGTGGATGAAGACTCGCCGACACACGCCAGTCGGGACGCGACCCAAGCGTGTCTGGATGCTGAGCGGCTTTTGCAAACGCATCCACGCAATTTCAATTTTAAAATTCTTCGTTGTGCAGGTATCTACGGACCCGATCGCTTGCCTCGCCGCGATGCCCTGCTAGCGGGGAATGCGGTGCCGTTGCCGGCCTCCGGGTATTTGAATCTGATCCACGTTGACGATGCATCGCAGGCGGTAAATGCGGCGACGATGCGAGGTGCGACCGGGATTTACTCAATTGCAGACGGTTCGCCAACGCTTCGTACAGATTACCTGAATGAGCTTGCCAGATTACTGAACGCACCTCCACCAAAATTCGCGGTTGCGATGGATAATACTGCGGGGCGTGGCGCGACCAGTAAGCGTGTCCGCAACGATCGGATGCGCATTGAACTCGGGGTTCGTTTGCGTTACCCCAGTTATCGAGAGGGCCTTGCCGCAATCATAAAGGTAGACAGCAGGTAGATTACGCGGCTTTTAGCCTGTTCTGCCGCTTGGCGCAGCAAGGCAGCCAAACGTAAAATTTGGATGTTGATGATTGATTAAACAATCAACACAGCCAACCACCAGATCGACCAACATGGTTTGTGGTGCGACGTCTGTCCGCTTTGAATACAGGAATGCTTCTATGCTTGAGCGTAGGCCACTTTTTCCGCACGTCATCGAACTGAACCACGCTGCTGGTCATCGGATCGGGTGCTGTGTGTATTTGGTATACGATGGAGATGATTGGCTACTGATCGACATTGGTTTCACAGAATCTGTTGACGAAATCATCGAGGTTATCAGGCAACTCGACTTTCCGCTCTCTAATTGCGCAACAATCGTCGCCACTCATGCCGATGCAGACCATGTACAGGGTCTTGCCCGCGCAAAGCAGTTGCTTAAAACCACGGCTACCGGCCATCCTTTGGCGGCCGCCCCGCTGCTGGAGGGAGATCGTCTTAAGACTTTTGCAGAAATTGAGGCCCAAGATATTCATTTAGATATGCCAGCCGTGAAGCTTGAGCAATTGGTTGAGGATGGCGACACCATCAAGGTGGGCAAACTTGAATTGGAAGTCTGGCACACGCCGGGGCACACCGACAGCCAGCTGGCATTCCGGTTAGGAAATCTTCTATTTTCTGGCGATAATATTTATCGTGATGGCTGTGTGGGTGCGATCGATGCCCATCATGGAAGTGACATTCCCCAGTTCATCGAATCGCTCAAGCGGATTCGAGAGAGTGATGTGGAGTGGCTCCTTCCAAGCCATGGACCCGTATTTCAAAAAGAGAACGGTCAACTGGATGCGACCATCAGCCGCTTGGAAGGCTACCTGAGTATGGCTGATTTCGGCACATGTGCGACCACTTGGCCGCTGATGGAGGAGTGGGATCAGGAGTTGCATGAGGGCCGCTTGCCCGGTTAAAAATCGGGGCAAGTCCGGAAGCGGGGATCGTTTCTCGATGCAGCGATAGGTGCTAGCATCAGACTCTTTGTGGGTTGTAGGGAATATTCACTTTACCTTGACCCTGCGGTGTGCCGATTGTTTAGGGTAGAGCCAGCCATCTTTGTTACCCGCGCTGGCACATTCCGGGGGGATGTAAGCATGTTGGTACGTCTGATAGCTGCAGTGTTACTGTTCGGTTTTTTCGCTGGTTCTCTCGGGGCCTCAGATGCGTATGCAGAGCGTGCATACGGTCGCGCCTGGGGATATACCTACAAAACCCAGGATTGGGAACGTTTTTACCACTATCCGTACGTTTACTATCCGCAAAATTTCTGGGGAAGTGAATACTATCGAAGTGCCGACAGTTTGTATTACCGCTACCCACCGGAAATGCGGATTCCGGTATACAATCGACAGTGGCAGAACTACTACCCGCAAGATCGAAAGTACTATCAAGGCCACCATTTTAATCTGGATGTCTTTTAAATCGCGAATTGATTTGCAGCATGACACTCAAACGGGCCATGCTGACATCATAAGCTTTCCGAGGATATCGGCTGCGAATTGAACTTGCCGAGTATCGATCCACTCATTCTCGGTGTGCGCCTGCTCGATTGATCCCGGCCCGAATACGACGGTCGGTACGCCACTTGCTGCGATGACTCCGGCATTGGTGCAATAGGCCGCCCCTTCAGTCGCCGATGCTTGTCCGGCGTCTCGGAGCGTCTCGATCATGAAATCGGCAAGCGGACCATTCTGCTTATCGCAAAGGCCAGGCGCGCTAAGCATCGGAGGTTCGTGTTCTAACTCGATGCCCTCGTTTCTCAAGCCACCCAAGTGTTGAATGGCATGTTCGTACGCAGTTTCAGATGTCTCGGTTGGTAAGAGTCGCCGATCAATTTCGATCGAACACTGATCGGGAATGGTGTTCACGCTGACCCCACCCGAGATGGTTCCGACCGAGAGGGTGGCCGGACCGCAGACTGCATCTTCTTTCAATGTTGGTAGGGTTTCTGCTGCGTATCGTTCCAACTCTTCAACCACGTGCGCCATGCGATAGATGGCATTTTCAGCATAGCGGGTTTGACTGCTATGTGCTGCGACTCCGCGAGTGTGGCAACGCCAGCGAAGTACTCCTTTGTGTCGCCGGACCACCTGTAATTTGGTCGGTTCGGTGACGATGCAGGCATTCGGTTTTTTACCAAGAAAATCAGCCACCGGGTTAGCTTTCCAGAGTTTTGTTAACTCAATCGCGCCAGTAAATCCGTGCTCTTCGTTCACTGTAAAGGCGATTACAATCGTTGGTATGGGTTGAACATTTGTTTCAACGAGTTGCCGAATTGCATAGAGAATCGCCGCCATTCCTCCTTTGACATCGCACGCGCCGCGTCCGAACATTCGCGTCCCGTCAGTCTCGGCGGCAAAAGGTTTGATTCGCATCCCTTCCACCGGCACCGTATCCTGGTGCACGTCGATCAAAAGTAGAGGCCTATTCCCAATTTTATGTTTGGGTGGATCAACCCGCACGAGTAGGTTATCTCGGTATGGTGCGATTTTCTGTCGCATCACAGGAAGTTCCAAGGATCGAAAATAATGTTCGAGATATTCCGTCAGTCGTGATTCATAAACGGCACCTTCTTTTGCCGTTTGACCCATCGGGTTGACGCTGGGCGTAGCGATCAATTCGGCAAGGAGCTGTTTAATTTCCACCGGTAATACCCTCCGTCGGAGGTGAGGGGATAGAATCAGTTGAGCAGCCAACGGGGTGCAAATTGTAGTCTATTTTTTTGTGAATTCGGCGGTCAGAGAGAAGGTGTAAGAAATCTTAAAGGGACCCCCATAGGATTGGTTGCCAAATGCAATTCGCCGCGCATAATTCAGCAGACGTTCATTGGCCCAACGGCGGCGGCGTCCTAGACGCAAGCCGCGACCCCTTTACAGGTTCTGCCCCATCTGTGAGGGGGTTTTTTTTATGATTGCTTTAAGCAATGTTAAATATTGGCTGCAATACCGAGGTTTTCTTACCTTGACCCTCCGTGGGGCGTTCGATACGATTCTCACAGAACTCAGCCCGCTTGGCGGGTTTTCTTTTGACCCGACTTTGTGATAACTTTCACAAAGTCGGGTGTCGACTGGGAACTGCGCGACCGAATTCGTCCTTGCGATTGCAGTAAGTTTTAACCGCCTACGCTCTATCACATCCATGAATACCGCAATCCGAATTCGACGTGGCTTACGCGTGCCGTTGTCCGGTGCGCCGAAGCAGGAAATCTCTGACCTGCGTGGCTTTCAGCATGTTGGACTTGTCGGTGATGATTACGTGGGCATGAAACCTACGATGCAAGTGCAGGTCGGTGATCGCGTGCTCAAGGGGCAGTGTTTGTTCGAGGATAAAAATAACGCGGGAGTCCGTTTTACCGCACCGGCAACCGGCACGGTTACGGCTATTGAACGTGGTGAGAAACGTAAATTTGAATCGCTGTCGATAGAGGTGGATTGGAATAGCGAGCAACAGGAGACATTCGAGTGTTTTGATCAAGAAGATCTCAGCACGATAGATGCCGACCGCGTCCGACAGATTTTGATCCAATCCGGACTCTGGACCGCATTGCGTCAACGACCTTTCAGTCGCGTGCCGAGGATCGATTTCACTCCGCAGTCGATCTTTGTGACAGCCATCGACACAAATCCTCTCGCTGCGGATCCGCAAGTGGTAATTCAGTCACGTCCCGCAGATTTTGTCGCAGGTCTTGAAGTTTTAAGCACGCTAACCGATGGCACGCTCTACGTGTGCCATGCAAACGGGGTCAAATTGCCGGGAGCGGAAAAAACAATCGCAAATTTT
>JAYYJN010000162.1:0-13468 GCA_036146215.1 Planctomycetota bacterium | reverse complement strand
TCACCGGGCTTGAGTTATTTAGCGTTACGACAAAGCGTGCAAGTTCCCTCTGACGGTCAACACAGAATCGATACAAGGTGCCTCGCATTGCCGCTCCGACAATTTACAGTCATTCCTGTTTGTTGTATTAGTTGTAAGATGATCGTCGCTTGCCTTGGTAACGACGGCGACCACCACCCTAACCATTGGCGAGGATTGGAGATTCATTATTCGTCTTTGACCCGCCTAGTATGTGACTCTCGACGGTCCTCCCTGTACTCATTTGCATGGTGTCTAATGATCGAGAATTTGTGTTCCACAGGAGAATAAAGTATGCCCACCATCCGACCCTGCTTGGCAATCGTTTTGATTCTTACTTGCGGGCTCGTCGACCATCCCGCCTGCGGCTGCACGGGCACGGCGCTGGTGGCAAAGGATGGATCGGTAGTCGTCGGCCGCACGCTCGAATTCGGCATGCCACCCGATTCGCACTTGATCGTGCATCCGGTCGGAACTGCTTTTATCGGACAGACCCCGAGTGGTGAATCGGGAATCGCATTTTCAGCCAAGTATGGTTTTGCGGGCATCACTGTAAGCGACGATGGTAGTCTGCTTCTTGATGGCACCAACGAAAAAGGGCTCAATGCCGCAGTCTTTTATTTTCCGGGCTACGCAAAGTTTGCGGAAGCAACGCCCGAAAATCGCAAGCGGGGCCTCTCTCCCATGCAATTGAGTACCTGGATTTTAGCCAACTGCGCAAACGTTGCGGAAGTAAAACAAAAAATTGACCAAGTCGCAGTGTTAGGCGTTTATTTAAATTACATGCAAACGATCCCAGAGGTGCATTACAAGATCCAAGATGCGTCGGGGGCGTGCATCACGATCGAACCGATTGACGGCAGTCTAAAAATCTATGAGAACCCGTTGCGGGTGATTACCAATTCTCCGGAATTCCCCTGGCACACCACGCACCTCCGCAATTTCTTGAATCTCACGTCGGCATACCCCAAAAGCAAAACAATCGGCAACGAGAAATTTTCTCCTTTCGGCCTCGGCGGCGGATTAGTCGGACTGCCGGGTGACTTCACACCACCCTCACGGTTCGTGCGAATGGCTGTATTCACCCAGAACTATCCGCATCCTGCCGATGCGCCCCACGCAGTCGGTTCGGCCTTCCACCTGCTTAATAACTTTGACATCCCAAGGGGCTCTAATATGCCGCCGCCAGATACGGCCGAAAAAAATTCAGATTACACAAGTTGGACAAGTGTGAGTGATTTGGCGAACTTACAGATTCATTGGAAAACGTTTGGAGATCCTCGTCACAAAATGGTCGACCTTTCCGATGCGCTAGCAAACGCTGGAGAAAAATCGAAGCAACTGTTCCTTGGCCCACAGAAACCCGAGGCAGGCAGCGATTCACTCAATGTCACAAGCAAACTCAAATAGAATATCTTTTTTTGACTTTTCATTGCCGGCGTGGGCGATGACGGCCACACCCACAATGGGGCCTCTTCACGCCATCTTCCGCGTCACACTATCTCACACCATGATGTCTTCCAGCGTCACACCATGATGTCTTCCAGCAGGCCGGTGCTGTCGCCGTGCTTCCGCACACGGACACCCATTTGATTCAGCAGCGTCAACCAAAGATTGTTCAGCGGCGTCTCGGCTTTGAACACGTGGTTGTGGCCGAGCTTGATACCCGACGCGCCACCGGCCACGATCGTGGGGCAGTTGTCGAGTGAGTGGCCCGTGCGGATGTTGCTGCCGTAGACCAGGCACGTGTGATCAAACAGGCTCGAGCCGTCCGCTTCTTTGGTTGACTTCAGTCGGTCGATAAAGCCAGCAAACAATTCGCTCTGGATGCGGTCGCGCTGCTGCGAGGCAGCCTTCTTTTCAGCATTGCCGTGGTAGTGACTGATGTCGTGACCGGCCACCTTGATGTTCTCGCTGTTGAGCAAGCTTTGCACGGGCTGGCGTAACGACATGATCCGCGTGCTGTCGGTCTGCATTGCCAGGACCATCAGATCGTAGGTCACCTCAATCAACTCACGACCAGCGCTCACCTTCGGTTCGGCAATCGGCGCCTTGGGACGAGGAACGTCTAGCCAGGCTTCCTCCTTGGCGAGGCGATTCTCCAGCTTGCGGACACTCTCAAAATACTCATCAAGCTTGTCTTTGTCGGTGTGGCCCAACTTCTTCTGCAGTTGTTTCGCGTTGCCCATCATGGTGTCGAGCACACTGCGCTTCTCGGCCAGTCGTCGCTGCACCTCTTCTATCGGGACTTTGCTGCCTGAAAACAAGTGCCGATATAGTTGGACGGGATGATTCTGCGCGCCGAGCGGCTTGCCTTTCGAATCCCACGCCATGGATAAGCCCGGGCCATGCCCGTCTCCAGTGACGTTCCCTCCATCAATCTGAATGGAATCAAACCGCGTGTGCTTCCCGATTTCTTGAGCCGCGACCTGGTCGGCTGAAATCGTATTGGCGAAGCTGACCCCCGGCTGCGCAAATCGATTAGCGCCGGTGAGCCAGAAGGTGCTACCCGAATGTCCCGCGTCGTTATACAGACAATACTTGTGCCACAGCCCCTGAAGGACCGAAAAATCGTGACGATGCCGCTCGAGCGGCGCAAGGCCGTCGGGCAGGGCGTAGGTATCGCCCGTATCGTCGGCGGCCGGATACCAGGTATCTTCGGTGACTCCCCAACCAAAGCTCATAAAAACCATTCGCTTCGCGGTGGTCTTGGCGGCAAACACCGGGCTCTCGGCAAATAGATTCAACGCGGGCAGGGCCAATATTCCTGTCGCGGATCGGAGAAAGGGGCGTCTGCCCATAACATGCTGCATCGCTGGGAAATCCTCTATTTTTTTTGAAAAGCCTGGTGTTGAACAATCGCATGAAAAAATGACCGAATGGCATAGTCATCTTTCCCTGCACGCTGCGCAATCTCGTCGATCAACGTCTGGTCGCTGAACCCGATGGATCGGCCCATGCCGTATTCGATCACTGCCGACGCAAACGATTTGGCAAACGCGTCATGGTGTGTCGCAATATGATCGCGCAATTCGAAGTAATCAGCAAATGCCGGGCCGTTGTGGATGCGACCACTCGAGTCGATCTTCCACTGCTTCTGTTTCACTTCTTTCTCTCCATCTTTTCGCGGCACTTTGTAGCTGTTTTCGGTGCGCCATAAACCGACCGCGTCAAAATTCTCTAAACCGAACCCGATCGGGTCGATCTTGCGATGGCAACTGGCGCACTGTGCCTGCTCCTGATGTGCAACCAGCCGCTCGCGGGTCGAGAGCAGTTTATCAGAAAGTCGCGCGAGGTTGGGCACATTGGCGGGCGCTGGTGGCGGCGGTTGATTGAGCAGCTTTCGTAGCACCCACACACCGCGTTCCACCGGGCTCGACTCGTCGCCGTTTCCGCCCATTAAGTGAATTGCCGCCATGCCTAATAAACCGCCGCGCGGTGAATCTTTGGGCAGGTCGACGCGGCGAAAGTGGTCGCCGTGGACGTCGGGAATTCCGTAGTATCGGGCCAGAAGGTTGTTGACCACCACATAACCGGCGCCGAGCAGATCGGTGAGACTGCGATTTTCGGCAAGCACATACGCAGCCGTTTCATAGACTTCATCGCGAACGGCAAGCTCCACACTATGGTCATAGGCGCGATGCTTGAGAATATCGACATTAAAGAAATCGAGTCGCTCCATGTCGAGCCACTGGTGAACAAGCCCGTGGATCATGGCGGTCGCTCGCTCGTCATCCAGCAGTCGATCGGTCTGTTGGCGAAGGACCTGCGGGTCAGACAACTTGCCCGCATCTGCGAGTTCCAGGAGGGTTTTGTCTGCCGGGGCGCTCCACAAAAAGTAGGACAGCCGCTGCGCCAGTTCCCGCTGGCTGACCGTCTGCTCAGCTTGCAATGAGGCTTCGGATTTGTATAAGAACATTGGCGAACTGAGGGCAATCGCAAGCGTGTGCGTGAGCGCCGCCCGATGCCCGAGTCCGTCGAGCTTACGCTTATCGTCGTAATACTTCAGCAGGCGATTTACAAATTCTTCATCGGGCTGTGCACCGCGGAATGCTGCCGTCGAAAACTCGCGGAATCCTGCAGCCAACTCGGCAGGTGGTAATGCGTTGCTCCACACCACGTTGCCGTTCGCATCAAGGACCTCAACCGTGTGATTTTTCAGTCGTGCCTCCATCGCCGGAGAATCGTTGCGATTATGAATGCGAATCTGATCGATCTCGACGTCGCGGCCGAGATCGACCTGCCACCATTCGCCCGTTTGGGCCGTGTTCGAGGTGTGATTCATGGTCGCCAGATCGCCATCAATCGCCATTTGGGCACATTGCTCCTGCCCGTTTTCATGCGTCGAACTTTGCGTCGCCTCGCCGCTGAGGGCGACATTTTCCCCACCGCTCAACAACTGCACTTCGCGGAGGTGCAGAAAATCGTGATCGCCCGCATCGGGATTAAGGATGCGGACCGCTCGACCCGTGACTCCTCCTGTCTGGTGCTCATACAACCCTTTTGACCGATCCTCTGTCGAACCTTCGCGCGTGAGCAATCGCGCTACGGCCTGCATGCCATCCGGTATCGGCTCGTCTTCGGTGGTGACCCGCTCCACCTCGAGCCAGTCAATCCAGAGTGCATACTCAGGCCCGTATCCGTTACGCTTCGTCGCCGTTGCGACCACGCGGCGAGGAAAGTGCAGCTGATAGTGCGAGGCTCTTTCGCGAACATAGAGTTGCCGCTCGTCACTGCGCTTGTTGCGGATGTGCTTGCGCGTGATTTCCACCGATGCTTCCATAACCTGCGGGTCGCGCATCGAGCCTGTCACTTCGTGTGTACTCAACGGTTCCACATTGCGCACGCGCAAGCCGAATTCCAGGAAGCGGCGATCTTCCGGTGCGTCGTCCGATCGAGCCGCCCTGAATCGCACCTTGTATTTTCCCGGCGGCCATGTCGCGGGTATGGTGTATGAAATACAGTTGGTGGGCAGATGCCCCGGATGGATCGTCGAGAACGTGATAAAGGCGCCCGTCTCAATCCCTTGCAGTTTCAGGTAGTGCTCGAGGTATGCCTGGTTGGGCGCAGACGCCTCGATAAAATTATCCACGCGACCGGCATCATTGAGGAATCGGTATTTTTCTTCAGCCGGAATCGTAGGCGCACCGACGATCTGATCGTAATGCCGATAGAACGGCAGCTCTTCGTCTTTTTTTCGTGGATACTGCTTTTTGAGCGCGTTATAAATCTCTTTGTTCTCGGGCTTCAGGCACGCGTCGATCAGGGCAGCGTGCCACGCGGTCGCTACGCCCCACTTCACAAAGTGGGCTCGATAATCGCGGGTCAACTGTTCCGCTTCGTGCCGGTGGCGGACGGCAAAATGCCGCGCCTCGTAGCGGTCAATTGCCTCTTCGACGGCCTCACGTCCTAACTCGAGATATGATTCAAGCTGGTTGCTGGAAAAGAACAGACTTGCGCCGTTCGTGTCGAAATTACTCAATCCATGGTCTGCAGGCAGTTGGCTGACGTTGATCTCGACACCCAGCAACTCGCGAAGCGTGTTGCGATATTCGCGGCGATTCAGGCGGCTCATGGCGATCTCGCCATGCCGGTCGTTCATCTTGAGACGCAGGGCCACCATCGCTTGGCCCAGGTCATCCACAAGATTTGCCTTCTCCTGTGCGGGCAACTGTTTCTCATCTTCCGGCGGCATCTGGCCCGAATTCAGAGCATTGAGCACCTTTTGCCAACGCTCGGCCGTGGCCGAATTTCCAATGGTGAGGGGAAGATCGTCGACCCGGAATTTTCCCTTTTCGCTGTGGCACTCCAGGCAATATGTCTTCAATGTTTGAAGATGCGTTTCGTTGATGCCTGCTAACGGATAACTTGCCTCCTGTGCGCGGGCTGCAGCTGCGAAGATGAGTAGGAGCGGAAAGATTCGGCTCATATTCACACCACCTGCTTTGAATGGACCCGGTCGCGTTCTGCAAATCATCGTCTGCCTGAAGCGGTCTGCCTGAAGCGCAACCCATTATGCCATAAGGCGAGCTGTCATTGTACTCGCATCCTGAGCGACCGGGACCTCAATCCTGCCAGATCTTCCAGTTCTCGCGTGCGTCAATCCAACGCAAGTCATGAGAAAAAACGGGCTCCGAACCATAAAAGCTCTTGCTTCGGTTCCACTACAACAAAGAAGTTAGGTCACCTGATCATCCCCCAGTGTGAACCATGAGGCGTCCACCTAATCCGTGGTCGTTTGAATGTGCTATGCTTCACTGGTTGTCGGCTTCGTCCGATGGCAGACATTGTCGAAGCATCACGGTGCTGCGATTGCGAAAACCATTTGCAGCAATTCATGTGCAGTAAACCACGCGCAGAAGACCATGTGCAGAAATTGTAACGATTGAAAGAGAGGATCCCGATGCGCGATTTCATTGCGACCTTGCCGAAGGCAGAACTGCATCTGCATATTGAGGGCACGCTGGAACCAGAGCAAGCTTTTGAATTTGCAGCGCGTAATGCAATAGAACTACCATATGAATCGGTGGAAGAACTGAAATCCGCATATTCATTTTCAGATCTTCAGTCGTTTCTCGATCTTTACTACAGCGTTGCCGCAGCCATTCGAACTGAGCAAGACTTTCATGATTTGACATTTGCCTATCTGACAAAGGCCGCGGCTGAAGCGGTCAGGCATGTGGAAATCTTTTTCGATCCGCAAACGCACACCGATCGAGGCATTGCCTTTGAAACCGTCCTGGACGGAATTTCTACTGCACTGGATCGGGGACGACGTGAACTCGGATTGTCGTCACAATTGATTCTTTGCTTCCTCAGACATCTCAGCGCTGACTCGGCCATGCAAACACTGAGGCAAGCGATACCACATCGCGATCGCATCATCGGCGTGGGTCTCGATTCGTCGGAGCAGGGCAACCCGCCCTCAAAATTTACTGAAGTCTTTGACGAAGCGCGCAGGCATGATTTCCACGTTGTGTGTCATGCAGGTGAGGAGGGGCCACCGGAATACATTGACCAAGCGCTCGATCTCCTCAAAGCGGAACGCATCGATCATGGTGTTCGATGCATGGAAGATGCAGCGCTTGTGAATCGTTTGCAAAAGGAGCAGATTCCACTCACCGTCTGCCCGCTCTCGAACGTGCGGCTTTGCGTCTATAAAACGATGGACGACCACCCGCTTCAGAAAATGATGGATGCAGGTTTATTGGTTACGGTAAATTCGGACGATCCGTCGTACTTCGGCGGATATATCAATGAGAATTTTCTGGCAGTACAACGCGCGTTTGATCTCTCCCAAGATTCAATGCGATTGCTTGCCTGCAATTCTTTCTCGGCCGCCTTTATCGACGAAGATGAAAAAAAACGACTTGTGAGTGAGGTCTTATCCCACATGGTGGCGGAGGATTAACGATGGTTTCGAGCATGCTGAACGTTTTGATCTGCTGACGCAAAACAAACGTGTATCACCAGCAGTCGCCCCATCAGTATTCGATGCGCAGTTGATGCAGTTGGTACAGCAGTTGATATAATGGCCGCTTGTGACAACTCCTTTGCGGATTTGCCGAGAACACCCATGAAATCGCTGGTCGTTTTACTCAGCATTGCAACCGCCATGCAGGCAGCAGCAGCACGAAGCGGCGAACTTGATGGGCAGGTTCATGCACCGGACGGTTTTGTGGTCGAACAAGTCGCCGGTGAACCGCAGGTCGTCTTCCCGATGTTTGCCTGCTTCGATGATCACGGACGGCTTTACGTGGCAGAGTCTTCTGGGCTCGATTTGTATGAGGGATTGCAAACACAGACGCGGAACTGTCGCGTTCGACGACTTGAAGACCACGATGGTGACGGACGATTTGAATCTTCGCAGATTTTTGCCGACCAACTCGTGTTCCCGATGGGACTCTGCTGGCACGATGACAAACTATATGTCGCCGACCCGCCGAATCTGGTCACCTTTGAAGATCGCGATGGCGACGGGCGCGCAGAAGAGCGCAATGTGATCCTCACCGGATTCGGGCACGCCGACAACGGCAGCCTGCACGGATTGGTCTTCGGCCCCGACGGATTACTCTACATGACGATGGGGCGACCGGATGGTTATCAACTGAAAGACCAGCATGGCAAAACGCTGACTGGAAAGAGCGGCGCATTGATTCGCTGTCGTCCGGATGGCACCGACCCGGAAGTTGTGTGCCGCGGTTTTGTTAACCTTGTGGAAATCGTGTTCACGCCGCAGGGCGAAATGATCGGCACGGACAATTTTTTTCAAATGCCCGCCGGCGGGCTGCGCGATGCGATTGTTGATCTCGCACCCGGTGGTCTTTATCCGCTATCGCTCGAGGATGAAGGCACGCCTCAACCGATGACGGGCGAGGCGCTTCCTGCCATTTCGATGTTTCCCGCCGTCGCGCCGAGCGGTCTGGTCCGATACGAAGCGAATGATCGAGGTGATGCCTTTCATGGCCAACTGTTTTCGGCACAGCATAATGCGCGAAAAGTGCAGCGTCACAAGCTCTCACGTGTCGGTAGCACGTTCGCTTCGGAAAACATCGACTTTGTAACCAGCGCGAGTGCTGATTTTCATCCCTCAGACGTGCTGCAGGATGCGGATGGCAGTCTGTTGGTGATCGACACCGGGGGTTGGTATGTGCAGCACTGTCCCACGGGCCGGATTCGCGACTCGCGGGCACCGGGGGGGATCTACCGGATCCGGCGGCAGGATGCCCGCAACGACAAACTGAATCGTGCGCAGGCGTGGGGAATGGATTTGGACTGGAAAAATGCCTCGCCCGCGCAATTATGCGGCTTGCTGAGTGACCCCAGGCCGATGGTCCGCCACCGCGCAGGGCGGCTTCTTCGGCGGCACGACGGCCAAGCGGTCGGCCCGCTCAGCCGAACACTCGAGCACGTAGAAGATGCCCAAACAAAGCAGCTTGCGATCTGGGCGCTGGCCGGTTGCACCGACCCATCGTCGCTCAAACCCTTGCAGCAGGCACTCGAAAGCGACCAGAGCGAGGTCGTCATGACAGCTGCACGCGCGTTGGGACTGCGGGGAGAGGAAAGTTGCTCGTCGCGGTTGTGCGATCTGCTTTCAACGGGCGACCTGCCGGTCCGCCGCGCGGCGGCCGATGCCCTTGCACGCTGTGGGCAACCCGATGCGGTGCCGGCAATGCTCGACGCCCTCAAGAACGAGTCGGATCGGTTTTTACAACATGCGCTGATTCACGCCATCCATCACCTCGCCTCTGAGCAGCAGTTGCTTTCCGCACTGGGGGATCCGGACCCCGCGGTGCAGCGGTGCGCTCTGCTGCTGCTCAATCAGCTTCCACATCAATCCATCACCAACGACGCGGTCATCGCGCGACTGGGCGCGGCGGATGAAAAACTGCGGCAGGCGGCGATTGACACTCTGATGCAGCATCCCGAATGGGCTGCCGACGCGGGGGCGCTATTGCAAAAATGGCTTGGTGCGCCGTCACTTTCCGAGATGCAGCGTGCGGCAGTGCCGAGCCTGATCGTCGCGTTTCAAAACCAGAGCGATATGCAGGGGTTGGTCGGCACCATGTTGCGCGAGCCGGAACTATCGAGCGATCCGCTTGTGCTGCTACTTGGCAGCATCGGACAGTGCAGCCTCGGCAACCTGCCACGGTCCTGGATCGATGGTCTCTCAGAGGCGACGCGGCATTGCGATCCGGACGTGCAACGTGCGGCGGTACAGACGGCTGCAAAATTACAGCGCCCCGAACTCGACGCGGCATTAACAGCATTCAGCAAACGATCGGATGTGCCGATGCCGCTGCGGGTCGCCGCACTCGGCGCTGTGGCGGGCCGCGGGCAAGGTCTCTCCGATGCAGCTTTCGAGCTCCTTTGCGGGCAGCTCGACACGCAGCCCGCCAACGAGTCCGGCACGCCCTCTGACAAGCAGTCCGATAAGCAGACAAGGCCACTTACACGATTAGCAGCAGCCGAGGTGCTGGGCCGCGTCAGACTCACCGATGCACAATTGATGACCCTGCTTCAGCAGATGCCCGTCGACCCCTTGATCTGGCCTCAGTTGCTGCCGGCGTACCGTCGTAGCGACAGCCTGGAAGTCGGCCTTGGGCTCGTTGAGCTGCTTGAAAAATTGGTAAACAGCAACAGCTTCCGTCCCTCCGAGGCGGAGATACATCGGCTTTTTGAATCGTATCCAGAGAAGGTTGGGCAAAAAGAAGAAGCACTTTTGACGACGCTTCGGCAAAAGACAGCAACGATCGGCGAACGGTTGAAAGACTACCAATCGCTCGACGTGGATGGGGATGTCGAGCACGGCCGAAAAATATTTTTTGGCGCAGAGGTCGCTTGCGGAGCGTGCCACCGCGTGGGGTCGCAAGGCGGCAATGTGGGGCCCGATCTGACCACGATTGGTGCGGTCCGTTCGACGCGCGACCTGATCGAGTCGATCGTTGCGCCCAGCTCGACATTCGCGCAAGGCTACGAGAATTACATGGTTGTCACGATGGATGGACAGATTGCCAGTGGGAGGATTGTGCAGCAGTCGGGCCGAACCGTTGTGCTGCAAGGTGCCGGTGGACAGGAGCAGCGATTTCACGAGGCGGACATCGAGGAGATGACGCGGCAACCGGTATCGATCATGCCCGACGGACTGGATCAAAAGCTTTCGCGGGCACAACTGAGAGATCTCCTGGCGTATTTAAAAAGCTTAAAATAAACCCTTCACGCGAGTGGCAGCAATAAAACGCCTTTGCTCTTTTTCACAATCTTTGCGTTGCCATACAATATGTTTTTACTTTTTAGCTGCGGTGTGATCCGTAACGGGCACACCCACCATGAACCGCCTGATAAGGCTCATTACGCAATCGCTATCGGTGCCTGATGATTATCCACGTCGACATGGACGCCTTTTATGCCTCGGTCGAGCAGCGCGACCGACCGGACCTCGCCGGAAAGCCGATCATCGTAGGCGGAAGCCCTGAGCGACGCGGTGTGGTGGCGGCAGCCAACTATGCGGTCCGCCAGTTTGGCGTCCATAGCGCGATGCCCTCGTCGACCGCGCGAAGGCTTTGCCCCCACGCCATCGTCCTGCCCGCGCGGCTCGATTACTATGCTCAAATATCTGATCAGATTCGTGAAATTTTTCACCGCTTCACGCCCTTGGTCGAACCGCTATCGCTGGATGAGGCGTTTCTGGATGTATCGGGCAGCGAACAATTGTTCGGTGCGGCAGAGTCGATCGGACGCCAGATCAAGGAATCCATTCGCAGTGAACTCAACCTGATCGCATCGGTCGGCATTGCCCCCAATAAGTTCCTTGCCAAGATTGCCAGCGATCTGGAAAAGCCGGACGGATTCGTGCAGGTGGACCCACGCGGAGTCCAAGCCTTTCTTGATCCACTGCCGGTCGAGCGGCTGTGGGGTGTGGGTCGCCAGACCAGCAAGGTGTTTCAGAGACTGGGCGTGCACACGATCTCTCAGCTGCGGGCTTTACCGCTCAGTGTCCTCACGAGTCACTTCGGCAGCCATGGTGAACACCTGTCGAAACTTGCCCATGCCATCGACAATCGGCCTGTCGTGCTGGACCGTGAGGCCAAGTCGGTTTCGAACGAAACAACCTTTGCCACCGATCTGGATGATCAAGAATCGCTGAGGGCCTGGCTGCTGGAGTTGACCGAACAGGTCGCGCGAAGGTTACGGCGACATGCGCTGCGCGGCAGGACCGTTGAAATCAAGGTCCGATTTGCCGATTTTCAAACCATCACCCGATCGCGCAAGCTGCCTGAGCCCACCAATAGTACGCAAACGCTCTGGGAGCAGGCCAATGCGCTATTGAGCACACGCCTGCCAAGCGATCATCTGCCAGTGCGACTGCTGGGGATGGGCGTTACGGAAATTGACCGCACGGGAGTTACCCAGCAGGAACTGTTTGATGAGGCGGACCGTGAGCGGCAAGACGGACTCGACCAGGTTGGCGATCAGATTCGCGACCGGTATGGCGCGAAGGCCCTGAGTCGCGGAAGCACGCTCAAGCATAACGCACGGCACCGACCGAGACCCTCATGATCGGCTGCCACCTCATTGAATCGCAGGAGTCTTTCCTGATTTTTCAAGCTTTCACTTTTTAACTGTTTAAAGCGAGGTAAGAGATGATCGATTCAATCCCCGATCACATGCACGCGCTCGTGCTGCATGAATATTGCGAAGACATCGCGGAAGCAATCGACAGCCTTAAAGTGGAGCAGCGATCCGTGCCGGCACTCAAGCGCGGTCAGGTGCTGGTTCGAATCGAAGCGGCGCCCTGCAATCCTTCCGACCTTCTACTGCTGCAAGGAAAATATGGGTCGCTTAAAACACTGCCGACCGTCCCAGGCTGGGAAGGCGCGGGCACGGTCGTCGCCAGCGGAGGTGGGCCACTCGCCTGGTGGCTCATGGGCAAACGAGTCGCTTGCGGACAGCCGGAGGACCGCGATGGCACGTGGGCTCAGTATGTCGTTGCGAATGCTGCCGAGTGTATTCCACTGAAACGAAAACTCCGCATGGAACAGGCCGCCAGTCTGATCGTCAATCCGCTTACGGCCATGGGACTCCTGGAAACAGCACAACGTGGCGGTCATCGTGCGGCGGTACAAACCGCCGGTGCAAGCCAACTCGGCAGGATGCTTGTGGCCATGGCCGCGGAGTTAAATTTCCCGATCATCAACGTCGTGCGCCGTAAAGCCCAAGTCGAACTGCTCAAGTCGATGGGTGCTGCGCACGTTCTCAATAGCTCGGATGATGACTTCGTGGATCGGCTCGCGGCGATCGCCGCGAAGCTTCAGGCCACGACCGCTTTCGAGGCGATCGGCGGCGAAATGACCGGCACACTTTTCAATGTGCTTCCGGAGGGTTCTACCGTTTTTGTCTATGGCGCGCTGTCGGAAGCGGCGTGTGACAATATCGATCCGATCGAATTAATCTTTCGCGGCAAGACGGTTACCGGCTTCTATCTGGGTGCCTGGCTGAGGGAGCGGGGAAGCCTCGATGTGGTGCGGGCGGCAAGTCGCGCGCAAAAGATGCTGATCGACGGCCGTATCGAGACCAAGGTGCAGCGGACCGTATCACTCGAGGAGGCGGTCGACGGGCTGCGACAATATGTCAATCACATGACCGATGGCAAGCTGTTGATGATGCCGCAGACAGGGTAGGGGACTGCCCCGATATATCGGGCCGGAAGCGAGTCTCCGCCAATGAGTCATGATCCCACGGCACGAGTCTGCCGGGGCACCTTCACCGATTTCTGAGACGCCGGCTTACGGATTAAAAAATAGATTCACTGCGAGGATGTGGTTACTCAGATTCGCTCCGTCAAACGGGATATCGATCTGTTGATAAAGATAACCCACTTCGGCACGCCATGGACTTCCCTTACGCGGTGTGACGCCCATCCCCACAAACACACGATTCTGATTGTACC